>JBNKYQ010000079.1:0-11655 GCA_050300975.1 Kordiimonas sp. | reverse complement strand
CCCAATGCCACGGCCTATGTAATTGCCCTACGCTGGCCTGGCTCTACCCGTTACGATCAACAACTCGAATGGGATGGTACCAGCATCACCTGGGAAGGTTTCTCTAGCTATGCAGGTGTCGCAGTTGCCGCAGGGCGCGCCATGGTCATCACCAAAATAGCGCAACAGCACATTGCGGCGGCAGCTTGGGGCCTCGCAAAAGTTGAGGAGCGCATTGAGCCGCTGCACATCCAGCCGTTTCTTCTCCTCGCTTGCGGGCGAGTTTGCGATCATGTCACGCCGGGCGCGGATATTATCGAAACCATAGAGCATCAGGGCCCGCGCCGGTTCGCCGTCCCGGCCTGCGCGGCCCATTTCCTGATAATAGGCTTCCATGCTGGACGGCAGGTCCATATGGATCACGAACCGCACATCAGGCTTGTCGATGCCCATACCAAACGCAATGGTCGCCACCATGATCACATCGGGGCGGGCCAGGAACTGTTCCTGGTTCAGAAGCCGCACGTCCGCGGGCATGCCGGCGTGATACGGCAGCGCCTGATAGCCGTTTTTGTTTAGATACTCGGCTGTGCGCTCCACGCTGGCGCGCGACAGGCAATAGACGATGCCCTGGCGGCCTTCAAATTCGCGGATGAAGGCCAGAAGCTGCGCTTTGGCATTGTCTTTCTGCGCCACGTCAATACGGATGTTGGGCCGGTCAAAACCCTGCACCAGCAGCCTGCCGTCGCCGTGGAGCAGATGGTCCATGATCTCATCGCGCGTGGGGGCGTCTGCAGTTGCCGTAAAGGCGCCGATGGGCACATTGGGGAACAGGTTGCGCAGGCAGTCCAGCTGGCGGTATTCAGGCCGGAAATCATGCCCCCACTGCGACACACAGTGGGCTTCATCGACCACAAACATGGCCACCTGCTGTTTGGCGAGCGCCGGCAGCAGCCGCCCGTTCATCAGCTGTTCGGGCGACAGGTAGAGAAGCTTCAGTTCCCCTGCGGTCAGGCGATTCCACACCGCGACTTTCTCATCGCGCGACAGCGTGCTGTTGATGCTGGCGGCGGCCACGCCGTTAGCCTCCAGGCTGGCGACCTGATCCGCCATCAGGGCCAGAAGTGGTGACACCACAACAGTGACACCCGGGCGCATCAGGGCGGCCATCTGGTAACACAGGCTTTTGCCCGCGCCCGTGGGCATGACGGCCAGCACGCTGTTGCCTGCAATCAGGTCACGCACCACGTCCTCCTGGCCCGGGCGAAAATCGCCAAAGCCAAACACCTGCTTGAGAGTGTTATGGAGCGACGGGCCGGGCTGGTTATCAAGATGCATGGTAGAACCTGGTGAAAAAATCGGGACAGCCGCGACCGCGGCCACGAGACCCGCACCCTAAACGGTATGACCTCCGATTTGAACCATTCAATTGCCATTGGTCATAGTTCTGCAAAATGAGGCTGCCAAGGTGCGACAATTTCCCGTTTGAAGGATTCGGGTCTTCGAGGAATAGTGTCATCAGGCCATCAAGGTGAGGCAGGCATGTTGTTTAGTAAAAATCAGCTTCAAAATGGCAAACATTTGAGGTGGGCCTTTCTTCTCGGGCTTGTCGCCGCATGCCTGCTTTGCATGCCCGCGCGCGCCATGGACCCCGGCCTTGATAAGGGCCCCGCGGTTTATGACCTTTATACTGCCAGCATACCGCCCTACACGACACCCGCCCCAGGCGGCGGGATCAAAGGCACGCTGGTGCCGGTGGTTTATGGATTCCTGGAGGAACGGGGCATCCGCTTTCGCGCGTCGATGCTGCCGTGGTCGGCGGCCTATCGCCGCGCCGAAAGCAACCCCAATGCCTTGATTTTCCCGCTCGACCGCACCGCGGTCCGTGAAGACAAGTTTCACTGGATTCTGCCGCTTGAGACCACCCATTATTATCTTTATGGCCTGCGCGGGTATGCCAAGCCCGATACCAGCCTTGAGGACATCGTGCGCGCTGGCGACAAGGTCAGCTGCACGCGAAACTCGATCCAGTGCCAATTGCTGGTCCAGAATGGCCTGCCCGACGCCAACATCCTGCGGATTGAGGGCGCTTCAATTCCTGAACGACGGAACCTCATTGTCAGGAAGCGCAACTATTATTCCGTGTTTGATCCCATCGTCTACGAAAGACTTACCACCCAAAATGGCATAGATGGCAGCCGCCTGATCCAACTGATGAAAGTGGGCGAGATGACGTCCTATCTGGCGGCGAACAAAGAGCTTCCCGTACACGCGCTAAACAGCCTGCAGGCGGAGCCGCGCCAGCCTGCAGGCGATTGACCGCCTAGTTCCCGCGGGGCAGCCTCAGCGCCTTGCCGTCGACATTCGCCGGTGCCGGGATACCCGCCAAGTTGGCCAGCGTCGGTGCGACATCGATTGTGCGCGCCCCTTCAACCGCGCCCGGCTTCACGTCCCCACCCATGAAGAATATCGGCACCGTTCTGTCGTAGGCATAGACGGACCCATGAACCACCGTGGCGAAATCGAAATAGGTGTTTTCCTTGAACTGCACATAGATGCCGTACCGGGCCGGGTGATGCTCCCGGTTGGGAACGGTTGTCCACAAGGGGAAATCCGGGATGCGGTCGGAAATCCAGCTTTTCCTGTAAAGGTCGGTCTCCGGGTTGTCGGTGGGCTCACGGCCCATCACTTCTGCATCGGTCACGGCGTCGGCAATATAGGGCTGGGCTTCCAGAAGTGCTTCAATTTTTGCGGTCAGCGATGCCTCGTCGCCCTCATGGGCGCGGGCAAGCACATCGATGTCATCGAGAAGGGCATCAAGCTCCCCAACCGATACCCGCCGGGCCGCTTTGCCGTCTGCCTGCATCTGTTCGATCGCGTCCGGCGCACCGTGGTCGCCTGCCACAGCCAGCACATAGGCATCCTTGCCCACTGTAGCGTCCAGGAAATCAAGGAAAGTGCCCAGCGCCCGGTCGACCTGGATCATGGCATCCAAGGCCTCCTGGCTGCGCCCACCGAAGGTGTGCCCGATGCTATCGGTCGCGGACAATGTTACGCTCAGATAGTCGGTCGCCCCGCGCTGGCCAAGCTGCTCTGCCTTGACAGCCACAGCGGCAAGCTCAAGAAGCGCCATGTCCCGCATGGGAGTGCCTGCAAGCCAGCCCGCGTACTGGCGTTCGCGACTGTTGTCGGATGACGGGTCGAAGACATCCTCGAACCGGTGCGGGAAAGTGGTGTCCCGCCCCTCGTTTTCAAACGGCCTGGCGTCGACTTCAGCAAGGCTTGCCCACTTTTCTGGCACGGCCGTGTCCCAGACCTGAATACGGTAGTCCGGCAGGCGGTCCCTGTTGAAGGCCTGAAGCCAGTCCGGCAGGCTGTCAGCATAGTAGCTGCTCGTGGTGAAGGCCATGGTGCGGCCATCATACCAATAGGTGCCATCGGAAACATGCCCACCATAGGACACGGCTATTTCGCTGGCCGCCAGGCTGATCGATCTTGCCTCCGGGTCTGCCGCCTTCACCCATTCACCGAGGGACGGCACTCTGATGCGGGCGGGCGAAGCTGACGGCCTGTCAGGTTGGCCGACAAAATGGGTCGTCTCGTCGCTACCGCCATCCAGCCAGGTCCACTTGCCTTCCCTGAACACCCACCATTCGTTGGCAGGCAAGCCGTGGGTCCTGGGGTAGGTGCCGGTCGCGAGCGCCGTATGCCCCGGAAAACTGTTCGAGATCGCGTGATCAACGGTCCCAGTCAAATCGCTGGCGCCCTGGTCCAGCAGGCGCCTGAGGCCACCCGCGTAGGCAGGGGCGAGACGTGTCATATAGTCCTGGCGGAACTGGTCTATGGTGACCTGCACGATCAGGGTTGGTTTCTTGTCCATCGCGGAAATCGGTGTTCCGAATGTCAGGCCAAGCCCCACCGCACAGGCCAGGGCAACTGATTTTTGAAAAGGCATTTTCGGGGTCCATCGCTGTTGTCAGATTTAAGTGAGTAGATCTGACATGCGCTGAAAGCGGGCATCGTTCAAAAAGATTGCAGCCAACCGACAGAAGCCTGCAGGGAATGACTTACAGCGACATGCTTTCCGCCAGCCGCTGCAGTCCGGCACGACTGGCTGGCCGGGTGGTGCCGTCGCGCAGAACGATATTGTTGCCCTCGCGCCGGTCGATAAAATCGCGCCGGACAATGGTAGACCGGTGGATCTGAACAAAGTCACCAGCCGGGAGCCTGTCGGCCAGAACCTTCATTGGCTGGCGCAAGAGATGCACGCCCTTGTCGCTGTGTATGCGCGCATAATAATCCTCCGCAGCGATCCAGTGGATCGTCTCTGCCGGTAAAAAGATGCTGTTGGCGCCAGACTTGACCACGATCGCTTCTTCCTGGTCAGGAGACGGCTTTTCCTTGAGCGTTTCCAAAAGGCCGACACGAACGGATGTGCCCCAGATGATGGCGATGTCCATCATGGCAAAAAACAGGAAGAAATAGGGGAAGACGCCAAAGCGGGTTTTTGGCAGCTCCGAAAGGGGGCTGACCAGGCTACTGACCGTGACATACCAGGCCACGTGCACGGCCAGGAATACCGCCACCAGCGCCGCACTCATGATCCGCCAGCGAATGGTCTGGTTCCTGTCCACACGGCACGCAAGCCACGCCATGATCCGGGGTAAGGCAACAAGCGGCATCCAGACGAGAAGCTGCCACACGAGCGCACCTCGGACGGAGACCTCACTGCCCGCCCACAACTGCCGCAACACGATAAGAACAGCCAGCGTGACAGCGAACGCGACAAGGAAAGTCAGGAATCTTGCCTCAAAGCGTCGCGCAAAACCTGCCATCAGATTTTCCTTTCTGTTCTGTATCACAGACTAAGCACATATAGCGGCCGATTTAAAGTGATGAGGGGGAAACTGCTGGACGCGTCCCCCTCCCCCAGATAACTTGTTGATTGCATATCGTTATTGGCATTCAGGGGCATGAGACACCATGGGGCTTGGGCGTTCCCTCTATTTTTCAGGCCTATCATCGGTCGTGAAGCTCGGCATCCAATTCGGCTTGTCGATTTTCGTGGCCCGCATGCTGACGCCAGCGGAGATCGGCAGTTTCGGCGTGGCGCTGGCCGCCGCCGCCTTTGTCCGTGCCTTTGAAAGTGCCGGTGTCGAGAATTTTGTCGCCAGCTACAAGGCCCTCGACAAACCGTTGATGCGGTCCGTCTTCACCGTGAACATGCTGCTCAATCTGCTGCTGGCGCTGGTGCTGTGGCTTCTGTCTGCACCCCTTGGCGCCTTCTTCGGCGCTGAGGTGATCACCGACATCACGCGCCTGACGGCGCTGGCCACCGCGCTCAACACGCATGTGCCTATCATGCGCGGCCTGATGCGCAGGGACATGCGCTTTCGCGGCTTCATGGCCATCGACAGCGGCTTGATGGTTGTCTCCGCCGTCACCACCATTGCGGCAATTTTCTATGGCTTTGGCGCACTGGCGCTTGCCATGGCCCTGGTGGCCGAAAAGGTCGTGTCCATTCTTGTTGGCATCGCCCTGTTTCGCGGCAATATACCAATCGCTCCCCGGCTGGAGGGTTCCAAGACCATCATCCAGTATGGCCTGAGCCTCTCGACCGCGACAGTGATCGGCATGATCGGCAATCACGCCAACAATTTCATCCTGGGCAAGCTGTTGGGGCTGGCGCCGTCCGCCCAGTTCGACCGCGGCTATACGCTGCCAAGGCTGATTTCCCAGGTGGCCCAGATGAGCTTTCATAATGTGCTGGTGCCCGAGATTGCCCGGCATCACAAGGCCGGCAACCCTTGCCAGCCTGTGGTGCAGGATGTTGTACGCCTTTATGCCACTTTACTGTGGCCGGCCGGGCTGGTGTTGGCCATTGTGGCACCTGAGGTGGTGCTGACCCTGTTTGGCTATCAGTGGTCCGAAGCCGCTGCCATCACATCCTATCTGGTGATCTATGGCCTGCTGATGAGCCCCGTGAACCTTGCCTGTTCGGCCCTGGTAGCGCTTGGCCACGGCGGCGCGCTGATCCGCAATCAGTTGGCCGACAACGGCACCAAGGTAGCCGTGCTGATGACAGGCTTCTTCTTCGACCTGCATACTGTCGCGATGCTGATGATCCTGCCGGTAGTTGCCTATCTTCTGACAGCGGGCACGCAGTTACACCGGCTGAAACTGATATCACCACATGCCTTTATCCAGGCGCTGATGGGGCCGCTACGCATCAGCCTGGTGTGCGCCGTCCCAGCGATTGGATTTCGCGTTTATGCAGGCGACGAACATCTGTCACTTGCCGCGCTTATCCTGCTTGCGGGTGCATCCATCATCACCTATGGCTTCAGCCTGAAAATCTGGGAGCCCGCCATGATCGAAAAAATCATCGCAACATTGCGTGGCCAAAGCCCTCAGCCATAATGTTACAGGCATAAAAACGCCATAGCGTTCAACCCCTTCAAGAGTAAGACAAGCTGACCATGCACCAAGATCCCATTCTGATAGAAATCCTCGGCCTGATGGCAGTCGCCGTGATCGCGGCAACCATTTTCAGCCGCTTGGGATTGGGCGCTATTCTCGGCTATCTGGTGGGTGGTATGCTGATCGGCCCATGGGGCATGGGGTTGATTACCAATCCGGCCGAGATCGCCCACCTGGGCGAATTTGGCGTAGTATTCCTTCTGTTCCTGATCGGGATCGAGCTTAAACCCGCGCGGCTATGGGTGATGCGGCGGCAGGTGTTCGGCCTGGGCAGCGCACAGCTTCTTGTGACCGGGGTTGTCCTGTGGCTTATCGTGCAATATGGCTTCGGCCTTGATGCTGCCCAGAGCGCGCTGATCGGCTTTGGCCTGGCGCTCTCCAGCACCGCCTTCGGCATCCAGATGCTGGTATCGAAGAACCAGCTCTCAAGCCAATGGGGCCGGGCCGGGTTCTCGATCCTGCTGTTGCAGGACCTGGCGGTGGTGCCGCTTCTGGCGCTGGTCCCGATCCTGGTGAAGGGCGACGCCACCATCGGGGCCTCCTTCGGGATCGCGCTTCTGGAGACAATAGCCATCCTGACGGGGGTGATCGTTGCCGGTCGGCTTGCGATCAACCCGCTGTTCCGCCTGGTCGCTGCAGGCCGCACGCCGGAGGTGTTCACCGGCTTCGCGCTTCTCCTGGTGCTGGGCTTTGGCTGGCTGATGGAAAGCATAGGCCTGTCAATGGCCATGGGCGCCTTCATCGCTGGCCTGTTGCTTGCAGAATCCGAGTTTCGTCATCAGGTGGAAGTGGACGTTCAGCCATTTCGGGGCCTGCTTCTGGGCCTGTTTTTCATGTCTGTGGGCATGGGTATCAACATTGGTGCGCTGGTGGACCAGACGGGGCTGCTTCTGTCTGCGCTTTTGGGGCTGCTTGCCATCAAGGCCTTGATCATCACGCTGTTGGTGCGCGCCATGAAGCAGCCGCTCGGTGAAGCCATCAAGGTGGGCGCGCTTCTGGCACAGTCCGGCGAATTTGGATTTGTGCTGTTCACCTACGCCCAAGTCGAAGGCCTTCTTGCAGGCCCGCTTGTGGAACTGCTGTCTGCTGTGATCGCGCTTTCCATGGCCACGACACCGCTTCTGTACATCATGGGCGAACGACTGGCCCGCCGTGTGGCACGCGACACCGGCATGCCCGCGCCCATATCACCCGAGGATGAAAGCAAGAAGCATATTGTTATCGCCGGGTTTGGCCGGGTGGGCGATACCATCGCCCGTATCCTGACAGACCTTGAGCTACCTTTTACCGCCGTTGACTTGAACCCGGAGCATGTAAAGCGGGCGCGCGAAGCGGGCCACACCGCCATCTATGGCGACGCCGCGAGGCCGGAGATCCTGCGTGCAGTGGGCGCCAACACAGCAGCCCTTCTTGTGATTACGGTCGATGACCCGAAAGCAGCCGAGCGTATGATCCAGTGCGCGAGAAAAGAGTGTCCGGCCCTGCCGATTTTTGTGCGCACCCACAATGCGACAGCAGCCAAAGCCATGCGCACTTTGGGTGCCGTGCACGCGGTGCCTGAAACGCTGGAAGCCAGCCTCAGCCTGGGGGCGGAAGTCGCCCGGGCCCT
The DNA here is from genome assembly GCA_050300975.1 of Kordiimonas sp. Lineage (GTDB taxonomy): Bacteria > Pseudomonadota > Alphaproteobacteria > Sphingomonadales > Kordiimonadaceae > Kordiimonas. The sequence continues at coordinate 3,587 of JBNKYQ010000079.1, read as the reverse complement.
TAAGGCGGATGAGGCAGATATCCGCACGGTGATCAAGGCGCTCAGGTCAGACGACTATCGCGCTATCGCGCCCGAAGAAGAGGTGCCTGATCAACCCTAATAGTGGGGCGGCTTGATGTTGCCGGGGTCCGCAGGGCCCTGTGCATCCTCAAGATCGGCAATCTGCCCCCGCAATTGCGCGAGCGACTTTTTCAACCGGTCGATCTCTGTCCACTGGTCTGTCACTGCGGTATTCAGCGTCTCAATGGTTTCCTGCTGGAACGCGAACTTGACTTCAAGATCGTCAAGGCGCGCCGTGAGGGTGGCATCATCAGCCATGCTGTTTTCCTTCTTCAATGGCGGGGCTTAGAATAGCCCCGCGACACGACCTTTATCATCCACATGGATGGCGTTGGCCGACGGCACCCGCGGCAGTCCCGGCATGGTCATGATGTCACCACAGACCACCACCAGGAACTCGGCCCCCGCAGACAGGCGCACCTCGCGGATCGGCACCACATGCCCGGTGGGCGCGCCTTTATAGTCCGGATCAGTCGAAAAGCTATACTGAGTTTTCGCGATACATACGGGGAAGTGGCCATAATCGGCCTCGAGGTCCCTGATCTGGCCGCGCACTTTCTTGTCGGCGATAATTTCGCTGGCACCGTAAAGGTCCGTTGCGATGGTCTGGATCTTGTTCCAGAGCGACGTGTTGTCGCCATATAGCGGGCTGAAGTTGCTTTCACCGCTTTCCGCCGCTTCCACCACCTTCAGCGCCAACTCCTCGGCACCGGCACCGCCCTGTGCCCAGTGATCGCTTTCCACCGCCACAACGCCGAGAGACGCACACTTCTTGCGCACCAGATCCATCTCTGCCTTTGTATCAGCCGAGAAACGGTTGATGCCCACCACTACCTTCACGCCGAAGCGCTTGAGGTTGTGGATGTGGCGCTCAAGGTTCACGCAGCCCTTCTCAAGCGCATCCAGGTTTTCCGTCTTCAGGTCATCCTTGGCCACACCGCCATGCATCTTCAAGGCCCGGATCGTAGCCACCAGCACTGCGGCGTCTGGCTTCAGCCCGCCTTTGCGGCACTTGATGTCGAAGAATTTCTCTGCGCCCAGGTCAGCCCCAAACCCCGCCTCGGTGACAACATAATCCGCCAGCTTGAGGGCCGTTTTGGTGGCGATCAGCGTGTTGCAGCCGTGGGCAATGTTCGCGAACGGGCCGCCATGCACAAAGGCCGGGTTGCCTTCAAGCGTCTGCACCAGATTCGGTTTCATGGCGTCTTTAAGGAGCGCTGTCATGGCGCCCTGCGCATTGATTTCCTTCGCGAGTACGGGCTTGCGGTCACGCGTCAAGCCGATGATCACATTGCCCAACCGGCGCTCCAGATCCTTCAGGTCCTTCGCCAGGCACAGGATAGCCATCACCTCGCTCGCCACTGTAATATCGAAGCCAGCCTCGCGGGGCGCCCCGTTCGCCACTCCGCCGAGCGAAGTGGTGATCTGCCGAAGCGACCGGTCGTTCATGTCCAGCGCCCGACGCCAGGTGATGCGGCGGTTATCAAGGCCGGTTTCATCGTTCTGGCGCCAGTAGACATGGTTGTCGATGAGCGCTGCCAGCAGGTTGTTCGCGGCACCAATCGCGTGGAAGTCGCCAGTGAAATGAAGGTTGATGTCTTCCATGGGAACCACCTGGGCATAACCGCCGCCCGCAGCACCCCCCTTCATGCCGAAGCAAGGTCCAAGGCTGGGCTCCCGCAGGCACATCATGGCGCGTTTGCCCACGCGGTTCAGCGCGTCACCCAGGCCGACGGTTGTGGTTGTCTTGCCTTCGCCAGCCGGTGTCGGCGTGATGGCTGTCACCAGGATCAGCTTGCCGTCAGGGCGATCCTTCAGGGCTTCGATATAATCCAGTGACAGTTTGGCCTTGTAATGTCCATAGGGTTCAAGGTCAGTGGCATCGATCCCCAGCTTGTCTTTGGCCACGTCCATGATCGGCTGCATGCTGGCCGCCTGGGCGATATCGATGTCAGATTTTGGATGCGCGTGTTGGTCCGAAGGTTGGCTAGCCACCTCATATCCTTCCCATTTTTCGGCGCTCTTTGGCGCCCTGTTGTCCCTCGGGGAAACTATGGTGGCAGGCAGCGCCGCTGTCAATTTCCGTTACGGCGAGTGGCTTCGGCTGTGCCCCCCTCAATTCTTGAGGTCAACCCTGGGGCGGTAACGGGCCTCGTCCTTCCGGTCCAGAATCACCATGGTCTCACCAGCCGGGAGCGCGGGGAAAGTGCCGCCCCCAAAATTTCCAGCCATCGTCCGAATTGGCCATGATGACATATTCCGGCTGCGCTGGTGCGGCCTTCTCATAAGCGGTCGTCAACATGATCACCACCACCTGCATATCCTTGCGGTAACAATGGCGCATTTCCGTGCAGGGAAGCTGGCGTGCGTCCACAGGCCCCGCCGATGTGATGTCGGCAGAAAGCAGGCGACCCGACTTTGCTCGGCCTTTGCTCATGGTGCGTCGCCAGCGTTTCTTATGGTGCCAGCGCTGGATACGCGGGTGGGTAAGCTTCCACTGGTCCACATATCGGCCTTCCTGAAAGGCCGTTGTCCATTCTATGAAGACCTGCACGGCCTTTTTGACCTCGTCTTCATTCGCAAGCGGCGGGATGTCTATCGCCGCCACAGGGCTCGCGATCAACAGCCACCACAGCGATATCAGCAGACCCTTCATGACCTTCCTCCCACCTGCATTTAAGCAGGTTTGGGGCATTGGCACATCGCAACTTTGGCTTACAGGGCTAGAGAATTCGTTGGACAGGACACTACCTGCCGCCCATATGATGAGGCAGACAACAGAAGCTGCAGGCCCAAGCCATGACAAAGACATCAGACTTCACGCACCGCGTGGCCACAAAAGATGACATCCCCGAGCTGACCAGCATCATGCATGCCTCCATCGGCAAGCTGCAGGACAGCTTCCTGACGCCAGAGCAGGTTAAAGCGTCCTATGAACTGATGGGCATGGACACGCAACTGATTGAGGACGGCACCTATTATGCCATCCTCTCAGGCGATGAGATTGTTGGCTGTGGTGGCTGGTCGCGGCGCGAAACGCTCTATGGCGCCAACCACACCAAGGGCCGCAACCCACGCCTTCTGGACCCTGAAACCGAGGCCGCCCGCATCCGCGCCATGTATACGCACCCAAACTGGGCCCGGCGCGGCATCGGCCGCATGATCATGGACCTCTGTGAGGGCAAGGCGCGCGATGAAGGTTTCAAGACCTGCCAGCTGATGGCGACGCTTTCTGGCGAACCGCTCTATAAGGTTTGCGGATATACGCCTGTGGTGTATGAAGACGTCCCGACGTCCCTGGGCGTCGCTGTACCGCTTATCAAAATGGAAAAGTCGCTGGTCTGATGGTCTTGCTCCTGCCCTATAATCCGCCCACCGAGCCCTGGCTCGAAATCCTGTATGAAGACGAAGACATCCTGGTGCTGAACAAGCAACCGGGCCTCTTGTCTGTGCCGGGCCGGACGGAGGAAAAGCAGGACTGTCTGGCCACCCGTGTGCAGGTCAAATATACCGGTGCGCGGATTGTT
>JBNKYQ010000078.1:0-11727 GCA_050300975.1 Kordiimonas sp. | reverse complement strand
GCTGATGGCTTCCGACCGGTTGTCGTCGAGAAGCCGCGTCGCCAGTGTTCGAAAGGCCCCTTCCAGGTGCTGTTCCCGCCCCCACGAGGCGCGCATCGCCCAGAAGCCGGCTGGTCTTGAAGCAGTGGCAGGGGTATGGGTCGCCCTTGTCCCAGTAAGCCCGTGGGATCGAATGGTAGGACGCCAAGATTTTCTCCGGCTCCCAATCCAGCTCCCCCAGGCTGTCCTTGACGCTTGAGGCAAGCGCGGATGGGTACTCGAGCGTGTCATGGTAAACTGGCACCGTGCGCACAGACGGCATCCAGCGCATTTCGCCCATCACCTCGAATGCTTTCTCGTACGCTGTGGCGGTCGTCGCTGCGCAATATTGCGGATACATCGGCGCAATCAGGATACGGTCGCAGCCCTTTTCGCGAAGGCGCATAAGGCCGTCTTTGGTTGACGGCGTGCCGTAGCGGAACGCCCATTCAACCTCAGCCTCATCCCCGAACGCCGTCTGCAGCTTTTCCGCCTGGCTTCTGGCGTAGGTCCTGAGCGGGCTCTCACCGCGGTCATAGTCCCAGATTTTGGCGTAGGCCTTGGCCGACTTGCCAGACCGGAATGTCAGGATCGGGCCATAAAGGATCGGCAGCCACAGGAGCCGCGGCGTTTCCACAACCCGCGGGTCCGACAGGAACTCAGCCAGATATTTCCGGACCGCCCCATAGGTTGGCGCATCCGGCGTGCCAAGGGACATCATCAGGATGCCCAGTTTGCCGTGGGCCACTTTTGGGTGATCTGTCGGTTTCATGCTGGTCATAGGTCCTGTTGCCGCTTCTTCAGTTCGGGTGCGCCATCTCTACGATACTTGGGCGCCTTTGGCTCATGAAAAAATCAGATATCTTTGATCTGGCCCACCCGCGCTACTGCAGGATACGCACCAGCATGGCCCCCGCCTCGCGCACCGGGTCTGTCGCCACGGCAAGCACCCAGCCGTCATGCGGCGCCTTGTAAGTGCGCAGGGCGTGGCCAAACGCGTCATAAAGCGTGGCAACATCCTGCCCCTTCTTCACCGCATCCTTCAGGCCCACGTGGAGCACGGCGATGCCGCCCCTGTCCGCATAGATGTTGGTATAGTTCGACCCCACGATGGCCTTGATGGGCGGCGTCTCCACCTCACCCGGCAGCATCTTCTGGGCGCGCATCAGGTTGAGGATACCCCAGACAGCGCGGTCGATCAGATCCTTCTGGAACTGTTTGGGCGCGCCCACCTCAAGGGTGACCGCAGGGATGCCTTCCTTCATCAGGCTGGTTTCAAGCGTGCCTTGCTGGCCCGGGTCATTCTTGATCATGTCTGGGCCAAGCACGTGGGCCGCCTGGCGGGCCGTGGCGTTGGCGAAATCGGCAAAGACAAACAGCGGGTAGGCGGACCCCCGCGTCTGGGTGTGGATATCCACGGCAAGGTCAGCGTTCGGCTGCAGCAGGCCACCCCACAGCGCGCCAATATAGCGGCCAGACGTGCTGCCGCCACCGGTGTCAGAGCCCGGGAAATTACGGTTCAGGTCCACTAGCGACCCACCGCCCGCCGACACGGGGAAGCGCCGGTTGTTGGCAATGATGCCCGGCTGGTTGAGCCCTGGCACCGCCACCACTGTGCCCGACAGGCGTTTGGCGTCGAGGCCCTCAAGTAGCCGGTGCAGTACCGCGATGCCGTTCAGCTCGTCGCCGTGCACAGCCGCGGTCAACAGCAGGGTCTTGCCCGCTTTTGCGCCGCGCACCACCACCACCGGCACATGAATGGGCTCTCCCGTGTTGCGCCAGCCGGCACGGAAATAGAAATCATGACGGCCTTCCGGCAGCTTTGCGGCATTGAGCCCGGTGATCACCGTGACACCAGCAAGGCGGTCGCCGGTATCCTCAATCGGGGCCGTCATGCAGGCCTGCGCCACCCCGGCTATGCCAAGGGCAATAATCAAGCTGGCGATCATTCGGCAAACTGGCTTCATATGGTCACTGCTCCGTTTGTGCCCCCAAGGCGCTATCGTCATGAGGGGCTTATCATCGCAAGAGACAGGCCCCAATTGCAAATGTGTAATGGAATATCATCCAGAAATTTGCCTTGCGTGCCAACATATTATCGGGCCAAATAAGGCGAAACCAGAGGGACCGTTATGGGTGCACATTGCTGTCATGAAGTGAAGTTTGAAGGGATGGACCCGCGCTACAAGCGCGCGCTCATCATCGTAATTCTGATCAATGCCGCCATGTTCCTTGTTGAAATGCCCATGGGCTTCGTGGGGCAGAGCCAGGCACTGAAGGCGGACGCGCTTGATTTCCTGGGCGACAGCTTCACCTACGGCTTGTCGCTCTATGTCATCGGCAAGGCTGGGAGCATCCGTGCCAAGGCCGCCCTTTTCAAGGGCATCAGCCTCTCGGTGATGGGCCTTTGGGTGCTTGGGTCCACGCTCTATACGGTTTTCTATCTGAACCAGCCGGCCGCCATGATCATGGGCGGTGTGGGCGCCGCCGCGCTGGCTGCCAATGTCGCGAGCGTGCTACTGCTGATGCGTTTCAAGGACGGTGACGCCAATGTACGGTCCGTGTGGCTGTGCAGCCGCAATGATGCCATCGGCAATGTGATGGTGATGGTTGCCGCCTCCGGGGTTTGGGCGACGGGCACCGGCTGGCCTGACCTGATCGTGGCCGGCATCATGGCATCGCTGTTCCTCTCTGGCTCGGTCCAGATTATCCGGCAGGCCCTGCATGAGCTGACCCACCACCGCACCGCAGCCGCAGAATAGGCCGGGCCTGTGGGACGCACCCAGTGGCAGCTGTTTGGAACCAGGCGTTTCCTGCCGCTTTTCATCACCCAGTTCCTCGGCGCCCTCAATGACAACCTGTTCCGGCAGGCGCTGGTGATCCTGATCACCGTCAAGCTGGCGGGGGAAATGGGCATCCAGCCTTCGATCCTGACCAACCTTGCCATCGGCCTTTTCATTCTGCCCTTCTTCCTGTTTTCCGCGCTGGCTGGCCAGTTGGCGGACAAATATGAAAAGACCAACCAGATTGTCTGGATCAAGGTGTGGGAAATTGGCCTGATGGTGGCGGGCGCCTTCGCTGTCTATTTCCAGAATTTCTATATGATGGTCGCGATCCTGTCGGGTCTCGGGCTTCAAAGCACCTTCTTCGGCCCAATAAAATACGGCGTGCTGCCGGACCTGATGAAAACCGATGAACTATTGAGCGCCAACGCGCTGATTGAAGCCGGGACCTTCGTTGCCATTCTGCTGGGCATTCTTGTGGGCGGGCTGGTCATCAGCCACGACGGCGACAATTTCATCATCTCCGGCCTCATGATCGCCTTCGCCGTCATCGGCACGCTCACCGGCCGGCTGGTGCCCAAGACGGGCCAGGCCGCACCCGACCTGACCATCAGGCGCAATATTTTCGTCTCCACCGGCACGCTCCTTAAAAGCGCCTGGAATAGCGATATCGCCCGCCCCGCCATTATCGGCATCAGCTGGATCTGGCTTTATGGCTCCATCTATATCGCCCAAATCCCGGAAGTGGTTTATGCGCGCATGGGCGGCGACAAGACGGTGATCACGCTGGTGATCGCCTGCTTCTCGGTTGGGATCGGCGCGGGCGCGCTTCTGTGCAGTCGCATCCTGAAGGGCGAGATTTCAGCCCGACTGGCACCGCGCGCGCTCATGGGCCTCGGCGCTGTCAGCCTATTGTTCGTGCTGGCATTGCCAGACGAGCCCAACGTGCCCTTCACGGTTGACACAGTGGTAGGCATCAAGGCCTTTGTCATGACCATCGGCAACTGGCCGATGCTGGTGGCGCTCATCGGTGTGGCCATGATGGCGGGCATGGTGATTGTGCCGCTTTACACCATTTTGCAGGAATATACGCCGCGTGAAGGCCGCTCCCGCGCCATCGCCGCCAACAATGTGTTCAACAGCGCCTTCATGGCAGGCGGCACGCTTGTGGCCGCCGCGCTCATATCGCTCGGCCTCACCGTTATCCAGATTCTGATCCTCTATGCCGCCGCCAACCTCTTGCTGCTCAGGCCCGCCAGAAGCCTGAAATCACGCATTGAGAGCGCAAATTGAAAACTGCCCCTGTGCAGCAGCCATCAAAATTGATACATTTGAATCAAAGACTTGTGGCAACCCCTGCAGCCTGCATATAGTGGCGCAAGGAGGACAATCACGTGACACGCATCTTTAGCCGCCGCAAACGCCCGGTCCTTGAAGCCCTGGGGCAGATATTCATTGTTCTGTCCATCCTTGGCGCTGTGCTGCATGGTGGCGGCTGGCACCCTGACGGTCTTCTTTGGGTGGTGCTGTCAAAGGCCAGCGCGGTCACCTTCCTTGCGCTGTTTGTTGCCGTAAACATCCGCACATTTGGCCATGCGCTTCTGTTCCTGGCGCTTCTGGCGTCTGTTTCAGGCGACGTGCTGCTGGAGATCCCGACTGACCCGGCGGGCCAGTCCTTCCTGCGCGGCCTGATGGGCTTCATGGTAGCCCATGTCTTCTATATTGTGCTTTACATGACCAACCGCCAACCCATGGGCGAAGTGCGCACGCTGCCGATCAGGCTGTCGTCGCTCTTGTGGCTGTTCGCCTTTTTCTCCGGCTATATGATGTATGACGGCCTGGGCGACAACCGCATGTATGTATATGCCTACACAGCGGTGCTGACCGCCATGGCGACCGCTGCCCTCCTCAGCAAGTTTCCTTTCCGTCTTACCGGGATTGGCGCTGTTCTGTTCGTCGCGTCCGACGCGGCCATTGGCGCGCGTGAGTTCATGGGCGCGCCAGAGTATGTCGGCGTTTTCATCTGGGTGGCCTATTATGCTTCGCAGATCATGATGACGTTTGGGGTCATGCTGACCGACGACAGACCAACGAACTTTGGCGGCTACCGATTTGACTAGGGCCAGCCTTGGCCTTAAACCGGTTTATCACCCTTCTTGATGGAACAAGGCCATGATCATAGTGGACCGCGATATGAAAAAACTGCAGAAAAAGGCAGCCACGCTTGTCGAAGCGCTGCCCTATATGCGCAAATATGCCGGCGAAACCTTTGTTATTAAGTATGGCGGCCACGCCATGGGAGACGCCAAGCTTGCACACCAGTTCGCCCAGGACATCACGCTTCTGAAGCGGGTTGGCATCAACCCGGTTGTGGTGCATGGCGGCGGTCCGCAGATCGGCGAAATGCTCAAGAAGCTGTCGATCCAATCCGAGTTTATCGATGGCCTTCGTGTGACCTGCAAGGCCACCGTGGAAATCGCCGAAATGGTGCTGTGCGGTTCGATCAGCAAATCCATTGTGGCCGATATCAACGCCGCCGGCGGTCGGGCCGTCAGCCTTTCCGGCAAGGATGGCAAGCTGGTGACCGCCACCAAGATGGAAAAGACCCAGCCAGACCCGGACAGCAATATTGAGAAGGTTATCGACCTCGGTTTCGTGGGTGAGCCCACCCACGTTGACCCAACCATTTTGCAGCAGACCATCGCGAACGGCATCATCCCCGTGATCTCGCCAATCGCAGCGGGTGATGACGGCAATACCTATAATATCAACGCGGATACCATGGCCGGCGCCATCGCCGGGGCCCTGAATGCGCGCCGCTTCTTCCTGCTGACCGATGTGCCGGGTGTCCTGACCAAGGACAAGGAGATGCTGACCGAACTTGACCCTGATGATATCGCGCGGCTCAAGGCAGACGGCACCATCACAGGCGGCATGATCCCGAAAGTGGAAACCTGTATCAAGGCCGTAGAGGCCGGGGTTAAAGGCGCTGTCATTCTGGACGGCCGCGTGACCCACGCGATCCTGCTTGAAATCTTTACCGAGAGCGGTGCGGGTACGCTGATCAGGCCATCACACTGATCAAACACTTCATTTTATGCACCAACGAGGGGGGGCTTTCAGCCTCCCTTTTTATTTGGCCCTGCATGCACACTCTCGCTTGAGAACTCAATTCCACAGTATGCCGTCATGACAAAACGATGAAGATCACTCTGTCCCGTCAGGAAAATGCTTTTCTGAATTTTCCGTTCATATTGGGTTCAGCCCCTGATTTCCAAAATTCAACCACTGGCCGCAACCCTGGCCAGTTTTTTTGGACACATGGATCAAATAAGGAGAGGTATTTTGATCGACATGACAGGGGCGTGGAGCTTCGGGGGGTATAGCGGCTTGGCCGTGCCCGAAACCACGGTAAAGCTCGACCTGTTCTCAGACGGGGCGCGCGACTACTATAAGGGGCTGTTCGGCTTGTCCGCCGGTGACGTTGAACCAATACCGGTTGAACCGGATGGCGGTATCGGCGACGGAGCTGGCCCCATTCCAGATGGCGAGCCCATACCGGTGGAGCCGGACGGGGGCATCGGCGATGGTGCTGGCCCTATTCCGGACGGTGACCCAATGCCGGTGGAGCCTGATGGCGGCATCGGCGACGGGGCCGGCCCTATTCCGGACGGTGATCCCATGCCGGTGGAGCCTGACGGCGGTATCGGTGACGGAGCCGGACCACCACCAGTCCTTGACGTTGATCCGGTCGAGGAAAACACCATTGAAGGCGGCGGAGAAGGCACGAAGGCAGATGACACCTTCATCGCCAGCGAAGACGCCGATACCTTCGTTTTCCTCGAGGGGCACGGGGACGACACAGTCCTTGGCTTCGACCTGACGGCGGACCGGCTTGATTTCTCCGGCACGGAGATCGACTTCACCGATCTGGATAGCCTGCTCGCGCACGCGACAGACCAGGTAGACGCTGAGGACGAAAGCGTCGTCCATGGTGTCTATATCGAAACCGGTGAAGGCACGGGCGTCTATCTGGACGGCATCTCGTCCGCCGACTTGTCGTCAGCGATGATCGACTTCTAACGCCCCTTTGCGGTGCTATGGCAAACAGGGAAGGCACGGTGCGCCGTGCCTTTCGCTTAATCTGCCGACGGCCCGATCATCTGGGATGGGTCTGTCCATCGGTCGAAGTCTTCCGCCGTTACATACCCAAGCTTGAGCGCTGCATCCTTTAGCAAGAGCTTTTCGTCGTTGGCGAGACGGGCGATTTCAGCCGTCCTGTCATAACCGATATGCGGCACCAGCGAGGTGGCCAGCATGAGCGAGCTTTTGAGCAAGCTGTCAATACGCTCCGGGTCGGGTTTCAGGCCATCAAGACAGCGCTCGGTGAAGCTATTGGCCGCATCGGCCAGAAGCCTGAGCGACTGCAGAACATTGTGGATGATCACAGGCTTGCAGGCATTCAGCTCAAGCTGCCCCTGGCTGCCTGCGATGGTGACGGTCGTGTGGTTGCCCATCACCTGCGCGCACACCATGGTCAGCGCCTCGACCTGTGTGGGGTTCACCTTGCCCGCCATGATGGAAGAGCCGGGCTCATTCTTCGGCAGGACCAGTTCCGCGAGCCCGCCGCGTGGGCCTGAACCCATCAGCCGGATATCGCCCGCGATTTTCATCAGCGCCGTAGCTGTGCCGTTCAACACGCCCGAAAGCGCCACCAGTTCATCGTGGGCGCTGATGCCCGCGAACTTGTTGGCCGCTGGCGTGAAATCACGCCCTGCAATGTCAGACAGATGCTGGCAGAAGCGCTTGGCAAAGTCAGGGTGACAATTCAGGCCAGTGCCCACCGCCGTGCCGCCCTGGGGCACAGCCGTCAGGCGCGGCTGCTGCTGCCTGAGCGCCTCAGTGGCGGCTTCCACCTGCGCCTGATAGGCCGAAAAGGCCTGGTCCAGCGTGATCGGCGTCGCGTCCTGGAAATGGGTACGCCCCAGCTTGATCACATCGCCGAAGCGCGCGCGGAACGACGCAATCGAGGATGCCATGCCTTCAAGCGCGGGCAGCAAGAGGCCTTCAAGCTCCAGCACCGCCGAGACAAGCATCACGGTGGGGATGGTGTCATTCGATGACTGCCCCATATTGACATGATCGTTGGGATGCACGGGTTCCTTGGTGCCGCGCACGCCGCCCAGAAGCTCGCTCGCCCGGTTGGCGATCACCTCATTGGCGTTCATGTTGCTTTGGGTACCACTGCCTGTTTGCCAGACAGGCAGGGGAAACTCGGCGTCGTGTTCGCCTGCCGCCACTTCGCCCGCCGCTAGCACAATGGCGTCCGCGAGCTTTCCGTCCAGCAGCCCCAGGTCCCTGTTCGCAAGCGCCGCAGCCTTTTTCTGCAAACCAAGGGCGCGCACGAACGGCGTTGGCATCACCTCGGTCCCGATCGGGAAGTTCATCAGGCAACGTTCGGTCTGCGCACCCCACAGCCGGTCCACCGGCACTTCAACGGAGCCAAGTGAATCGCTTTCCTGTCGGGTCTTTGTCTCGGCCTGGGTCATGACCTGGCCTAATCGGCCTGCTCAACGAAATAGCTGAGGTGCCACTCAAGCTCATTGTCGTCGATCGGATATTTGCGGCCATCCTTCGCGTTCAGAAGCTGCGCCTTGGGCACCAGCGCGAATTTTGTTTGCAGGTCATAGGCCGTGCGCATGGACAGTTTCGCCTTCCACGCAAGCGCCGTCACGGCACGACCGCTTTTCGAATTGATAATCTGGCGCACGGTCTTGGCCGGAATATCGGCCATCACGGCCAGACACTGCATCAACAGCTCCCGCCGGTTGGCCTCTATCTGGTCATGAACGAACTTGTCATCAAGCGCGCCCTTCTCAAAATACTCCATGGCCTGCTTGGCCAACTTGTCCTCTTCGTCGTCGCCCAGGCGCTCGCTGTGCAGGCGGTCGCGCACCCTCTCCAGCAGTTCTTCTGCCTGCTCTTCGGGCAGTTCCGCCTGTTCCATCATGGCGTGCACAAGCGCCGACGCCACAAAGCCAGCGATCCGCTTCATCGCCCGGATCGACAACTGCGGCCTGAGCGCCACCGGGGCATGGAGGTCCTCGACTGTCTGGGCGTGATCAATGATCTGGTCCAGCGTGTCTTCACGGATCTGGGCGTTGGGGTTTGTCAGCAGTGTGGAAATCGCCGGCACATCCAGGGTGGCAGCAATATCCTGCGAGACCGCTTCGCTGACCACCGCCCTGCTCGCAATGGACTTCAGCGCGCCACCAGTCACACCGGCAGCGATAATCTCGCGCAGGTCGTCATCGTTCAGAAGCGGCGAATACTGCAGGATCGGGCCACAAACAATGGCTTCAACGTCGCGGGCGAGCCTGTCGACAATGGCTTTCGGCACGCTGTCCGCGCTCTTGATCTCTTCCGCCACATAGGCGCGCACTTTCGGCAGTTGGTCAGCCGCCAGTGCTTCCAGCACCTTGATCGCTTTCTCCCGAAGCGCGGTTTGTTCGCCCGGCTTCAGGCCAGGCACCAGACGACCGATCTTGCGGGCAAGTTCGGCCCGGACGTCTGCGTCCTCATCGCTCGTCAGTTTTTCAGCGGCGTGAATGGGCGTAGACGGGTTCTGGGCAATAGCCCGCCGGATTTCAGGGGACTTGTGCTCTGCCAGATAATAGAGCACTTCCGGCCGCGCATCGGTGCGGTTTGCCAGCGCCTGTTTCTGGCCATCCGATCCGGTTTCCAGAATTCGCTGCTCATCTTCCATGGTCAGCTTTTCGGGTAGCGCCTTGTCTTTGTCAGACTTGCCCCCCAGCAATGCCTTCAGTTTACCCAGCATCTTGGTCTTCCTCTTTCCCCGCCTCGGCCTTCTTGGGACCTTCGCTTTTCGGTGCGATGGCCACATAGCCACGCCCTGCTTCCTTTACGTCGTACAGCACTGCATCAGCCCGGTCGGCGAGATCCTCGAACATCAGATCCACACCCGCGACCGACGGGCACACCCCGATTGAGGCGTTCAACCGCAACGCGCCAGCACCTATTTCCTCGCGTACAGCCGGCATAGCCGCGATAAGAGCCTCGGCCTTCCGCGCCGCCACCTCACTATCCATATCCTCCAGCCAGAGGATAAATTCATCACCGCCATAGCGCCCGGCGAAATCGCACGGCCGGATCATGGCCTGCATCTGTTTGGCCACGCCCTTAAGCGCCTGGTCCCCGGCGCGGTGCCCCAGCGTGTCATTCACTTCCTTGAAATGATCCAGGTCGATAAATACCAGGCAGCCAGAGAGGCCCGTTCGCTCCTGGTGTTTCAGCCGTCTTTCAATGGCTTCCCTGAGCGCCCGCCTGTTCATCAGGCCCGTGAGTTCATCCTTGCTCGATAGCCGGTAAAGCGTGTCAATCAGCTCCGCCTTGCCGAAGGCCGCGGTCAGCACCTCCACGACACCGCCCAAAAGTTCAACCTCCTGATCAGACCAGGGACTGACGCTGGTGTCCCGACTGATGATCATCATGCCCAGACCCTTTTCGCCGCGCTGCATGCGAAGCGCCAGATGCTGCCGTTCGCCGGTGCTTTCAAACGGCAGTACCGGGCCATCAGCGGCGATCAACTGCTGCCAGATAGTGTCCATATCCAGGATTTCCTGATAGGTCCCGACAATGGAGCTTGGAACCAGCCCTTCATCATAATGCATCGCTGCCCACACCATATCCGCCCTCAATACTTCCTGAAGAGCAGCCGAGGTGCTGTCGAACAGGTCATCGGCGCTTTCAGCGGTATTGAGGATACGGGTGATGCGCTGCAGCAGCATGAAGCGCAGGCCGTCCTGCTTGGTCTTCCGGGCCGCCATATAGCGTTCCGACATGTCGCGGCAGGTGCCCCTTAAGCCCGTCTGCTCGCCTTTTTCATTCAAAAGCGGATGCACATTGAAATGCAGCCAGCGCCTGCTGTCGCCCTCAAAAAGCGCAGGGACATTATCGAACTGGGCTTCACGCCGTGCGGTGAAGGGGTTGCGCACCGGGGCTTCGCCATCCGGCCAGAAGATGCGGGTGGCATTGCGGCCCAGCCACTGCTCTGTATCCTGCCCGAAGGCCTCATGGGGAGAGACAAACCGGAAGCTATGGTGTTCATCCAGTTCGAATGAAAGATCGACAGCGCCGTCCAGCAGCTCCTTCAGCATGGTGCGGCTTTTCAGAAGCGCTTCCGTCACCTTGTCCGGCAGCGTGGTGTCACGGGTTACCACCACCACTTCATTACCTTGCGGCACCGCAACCAGCCAGTAAGTAGAGCCCTTGCCGTCCTCGATGCGGGCATCGGTCGGCAGGCCGGAAGTCAGCGCTTCGTGGACTGTGTGGTGAAGGGGACCCTGGTCATCTTGCCACAGCGCCACAAGCGGCCCTGCTGACGGGCTTTCGTCCAGAACCTCACCCCCCGCGCTGATGCGAAAGGCGCTGGACTTTGACCGGCTCAAACTGCCTGAAATACCAGCCATTTTCTTCAGTGGCACCACAATATCCCTCTTACCTACAGTAGCAGATTGCCCTAAATACCGCGCCCTGTCACAAAAACTATGCCCCTTGTAGTTAATCTAGCTTTAATGGCGATTTTGGCAGTATCATAGAAATCATGTTGGATTTAAAAAAGCAAAGCTTTCACCCCACCTTTGACGACCCACGCGATGTCTGGGTTTTCGATCTTGATAACACGCTTTATGCCGCCGAATGCAATCTCTTCAGCCAGATCGACCGCAAGATCGGTGAGTATGTGCAGATGCTTCTGGGCCTGAATGCCGAAGATGCGCGGAAGGTGCAGAAACAGTATCTGCTGGAACATGGCACCACACTGAAGGGCCTGATGGCGCACCATTCGGTGGACCCCTACCACTATCTGGACAGCGTGCATGATATCGACTTCGCCCCCATCGAACGG
>JBNKYQ010000077.1:0-11888 GCA_050300975.1 Kordiimonas sp. | reverse complement strand
GGTTGGTTGGCAAAGCCTCCGCTGATCAAACACGTTCTGAGACATCCGCGTTGCGAAAGAGTTGTTCTTGGTGTGCAAGGTTTCCCCAAGGGCCCTGGCAAGGGGTTGCTTTCTTTTTCTTTGCTTTCGCCCTCAAAAAAACAGGCTGAGCGCGATCACCGGCGTGACAGACGCCCGTGTTCCATGGCTTTTCGGTACAAACCGCACGCCCGCCAGAATGCCTTTGGTTTCTGACCAGCTGTATTCCACCGCTGGCGCTATGGCGTAGCTGTCGGCCGTGCCGGACCGTGTTTCGTACACATTGCCATCCAGGATGCCCCACACCTTCGTGCGTTCCGTGTGGCTGTAGCTCAGGTCCACAGCCAGCACCCAGCTTCGCGTCAGGCTGTATTCCCAGCTGTTGTCGATGGTGAAGGACGACCCGGGCTTTGCGGCCCCCCAGAAGCCATCCGGCGTGCCGTAGACGCTTCGGCCCTCGACTGTGGCCGTTCCTGCAAATGTGCGCGACAGGCCAAGGCGCGTGCGGATGATCCTGCCGTTTGGTGCCCAGAAAACTTCCTGCGCGAGGAACCGCGCCGTCAGCATACTTGTGCCCGCGCCCATGCCGTTCCCAAGGCGCTTCAGCCGGTCGTGTTTGCCTGTTGGCAACGACCATTCAAGTGCCAGCGAGATATCAGGCATATAGCTTTCCGGGTCATATTTGGTGAACTGATAGCGCACGAGAAGCGACAGGTCGCCCATACGGGGGCCGGACGCGTTTTCGCCGTCACCCAAGTGGTTATAGCCAAAGACAGGAATCAGCCCCAGGGTTAGCCTGTCGGTCGCGCCAAACAGCATATAGGTGCGCGAGCGCACATAGTCCTGCCCGCCAGAACGGACATCATAAAGATAGGGCTCGAAATAAGCGTGGCCCTTGGGCATGGCCGATGCCGACATGCTGATGATGGGGCCGGTCCACCAGGCATCGTCCAGCCGTTGGCGCAAAACAGGGGCGTCATCTGACAGGGCTGCACCGCCCAGGCCGCCAAAGGCCAGGATAGCCGATATAACAATAGCCCTCGTAATGTCGTTAATCTTCATCGTCCGTCTTCCACTCTGTACGGTTGGTTTCTTTTTCTCATTGGCTTCTAGCTCGTGGGCGCCAACGTCGCTGTGATGTTCATCACCCCGTCCGCTCTTTTTGTCTGGCTGAAATCGGTCATCACACCTCTTGACATCGGTGGAAAAATATATACTTTGTAATTCAAAGTACTTTGAATAAGGACCTTGGAGAAGATTGATGGCGACGAAAGATTTGGGTTTTGAAAACGACACCGAGGCAAGAAACCCCTTGGACGACCTGGCGCTGATCCGCGAGATGATGGAAGCCGGCAAGCGCCGGGTGTGCTTCAATGGCACCCACCTCATCATCTGGGGCAGCGTGCTGATGGTAGGCTTTTTCGCCCAGTTTCTGGCGGTCAAGGGTCAACTGCCGGATACTGTGCTGGGTGTGTGGCTGCCGGTGCTGGCTGTTGGCTGGGGTGCGGAGTTTTTCATGTTCCGCGGCAAGGCCGGCCCGAGCGAAAAGAACCTGCCGATCCTCGCGCACGCCACAAGCTGGCTGGCAGTGGGCCTTGGCACCATGATCTATTTTGGCGTCTCGGTGGCATTCGACACCTTCGACCCCAAGGCGATCACACTTGTTTCCACTGCCCTGATCGGCGCGGCCTTCTTCGTTACCGCCGCCATGACCGGGGTCAAGTGGCAGAATATGGTGACAGCGGGCTGGTGGGGGCTGATGGCCTATGTAGCCTACCGCGATACCTATGATGCCGAGATGCTTCTTGTCATGGCCGTGGCCGCCGGGCTTCTGTTGTCGCTTCCCGGCTTTTTGATGCGGCGGCTTGCTCCCGTCCAGGAGTAAGGCGCATGGCGGATTACGACTATAGAAACATTGATGACGTCATCCATTCACGGGTCAGGCTGGCCATCATGTCCTATCTGATGACCGCGAAAGACGCTGACTTTACCGAACTGAAGACCGCCCTGAAGGTCTCGGACGGGAACCTGTCAACGCACCTGACCAAGCTTGAGGCCACAGGCTATGTGACGACAGAGAAGAAGTTCGTGGGCAAGAAACCACAAACGTCCGTGCGTATGACGGGCGAAGGCGAAGCTGCCTTCAAAACCTACCTCGAAGGTCTGGCCGCCATGCTTGGCACACAAAAATAATAGACCCAGTCCGGGTCACGACAGCAAAAAGGCCGCCTTCAAGGGCGGCCTTTTCAATTGCTGCGTTAGCAAACGCTCTTTAGAGGCTCCTGTATATGAAACCGGCAACCTGGTTCGCCCAGCCGTCACCGAACTGGATCAGGTCATAGTCCTTGAATGGGTCCATCGCCTGCACTTCCTCGAGCGTTTTGCCTTCGTCCTTCAGTTTGGCGACCACGTCCCTGAGCTCTGCCATCGTCTTGCGGTAGGCAATTAGCCCGGCCTTGTCTGTGACCTGGCCATGGCCCGGGATCACAATTGTCTCCTCGTCGATTGCCTCGATGGCCAGATCAAGGCCCATCAGGACGCCGTCGATGTCACCGCCGTTATCCACATCAATGAAAGGGAACATGCCGTTGAACATGATATCCCCCATATGGATCACGTTAGAGCCGCGGAAATAGATGATGCTATCGCCGTCCGTATGAGCGTTTTTCACATGAATGATGCGCGCATCTTCGCCGTTCATATGAAGCGACATTTCAGAATTGAAGGTAATTGATGGCAGGGCCACTTTGGGCTGCGGGTCCATCTTCATATTGAACGACTTGATAAAGGCGCCTTCGCTCAGCTTCTGGCGGACGTTGTCGTGCGCCACGATCACAGCCGTGTCACCCAAATTCTCGTTCCCACCTGTATGGTCCCCATGAAAATGGGTGTTCACCACATAGCGGATAGGCTGATCGGAGATTGCCTCAATCGCCGCCTTGATCTTGTCGGTTAGCGGGGCGTATTGGTCATCAATCAGGATGATGCCGTCTTCGCCCACCGACACACCGATATTGCCGCCCGACCCATAAAGGGCATATATCCCACCCCTCAATGGCTGGGTCTTGATCTCTACCTTGTCCCAGTCCTGCGCTAACGCACCGGTCGAAAGACCAGCCAGCACCGCACTGCCCAAAAGGCACTTCGCCCAAACAGATTTTCTCATCCTAAGCTCCCTGTCATGCTTTGTATCCCATACGCTTGCCGGAAGTTTAGGGTTTTTGGCTCTTCCGTCAATTGACAGCTTGGTGAACGCATGGGCGTAAAATTGGTGCCGAGCCGCTGGCTTGCCTTCAAAGCGCCAAGCTTTGCTCTTTTAGTCATCCCAGGCTTGGATTAGCCTTTGCCCAAAAGCCACGAATTGGCTACATGAATAGGGAGCCCGATGGTCATGTGCCGGTCGGGCGCAGCAATGGTTTCAATAGGGGGGAGCACCCGTGGCCCAAAAGAAGGTCATCGCAGTCATTTTTGGCGGTAGAAGCGTGGAGCATGACGTTAGCGTGCTTACCGGCTTGCAGTTTCTTGAGGCCCTCGACCCTGGCCAGTATGACGGCCTGCCCGTCTATGTGGACCCGCTGGGCCAATGGTGGACCGGTGAAGCGCTCCTGAGGCGGTCGCATTACCCGCTCAGGAGCGACGCGCACAAAGATTTGCGCCAAGTGATGCTGGACCTCGCAACCCCCGCGAATGGCCGCCCGCAGTTGATCACCTTCAGCAAAGGCCTGATGGGCGAAAAGCGCACAGTAATCCCATTTGACCTGATGGTCCCGGCGATCCATGGCTCCAACGGCGAAGACGGCTCGTTGCAGGGCATGCTTGAGTTTGCCGATATTCCGTTCGCTGGATGCCGGTCCCTTGGGGCCGCGGCCACCATGGACAAAGTTTTCGCCAAGTCGGTCGCGCGGACCGGCGGCATTCAGGTGCTGCCTGAACTGGCGCTCGACCGTCCGGCAAAAGGCACCTTCCTGGACCCGGCCACGCTTGAAGGCCAGCTGAAGGAAGCCTTCGGAACCCTGGCGTTCCCCTATATTGTCAAACCCTGCAATTTGGGCTCCAGCGTCGGTGTGGGCAAGGCAGATGATATGGACGGCCTTGTTGCCGCGCTGATGTCCGCCTTCCGGCTGGATAGCCGTGTGATTGTTGAACCTTTCGTCGCGAACCTGGCGGAATATAACATCGCCGTGCGCCGCAATAGCGAAGGCGCCATCCTCACCTCCGCCATCGAGCGGCCGCTTCGCAAGGCCGAGCTTCTGGACTTCAAGAACAAGTATCTTGCGGGTGGTGAGCCTGGTGGCCCGAAGCTGGACACAGGCCCGAGCGAAGGCATGGCATCCCTCAATCGGGAGCTGAACCCGTCTGACCTGTCGGATTCCCAAGAGACGTTTATCCGTGAAAGCGCGAGCCGTATATTCGACCTCTTGTCGCTCGCAGGCAGCGTGCGAGTCGACTTCCTGTCGAACAGCGAAACCGGCGAATTGTGGCTCAACGAAGTCAACACCATCCCAGGCTCCTTCGCCTATTTCCTGTGGGAAGCCGCAGCGGAGCCCACCAGCTTCCTCGAGCTGACGTCCGCCATCATTGATGAGGGCTTCCGTCTGTCCGCCGACCGGCTGGGTAGTACCGACAGCGGCCTTGGCGGCGCCACCATCTTCAAAGGCAAGGACTGACGCAGGGACCTCGCATGACGGCGCAACACCCAAAGTGGCACTATGAGCAGGTCGGCAACGCCGGCCCGTCGTTTGTCTGGCTCCACGGTTGGGGCCAGGACGGCGCCTCGCTGCTGCGCTTGGCCGAGCTGTTCAAAACCGAAGGCCAGCACCGTGTTTACGACCAGCCGGGTTTCGGCAAAACGGACCGCCTGGCTGATGGCGCGGGCACGGAAGACTATGCCGACGCTCTGGCGCTTGAACTGGCCGACATCGGCCCCGGTCCCCACATCTTTATCGGCCATAGCTTTGGCGGGCGGGTTTCCGTGCAGATGGCTGCGCGCCACCCCCACCTGGTGAAGGCCATCATCCTGATCGGCGGCGCGGGCCTTCAGCGCAGGCGCTCCCTTGTGTTTCGCCTAAAGGCCTTGATGCTCAAGACATTAGGTCGGCTGGCACGACTTTCAGACAAGGTGCTTGGTACCAGCTTCCGGGATGCCTATGTGGCGCGCTATGGCAGCGCCGACTATAAGAACGCGGGCCCCTTGCGGCCAACCTTTGTAAAGGTGGTGAATGAGAACCTTGTGCCGGAAGCCAAGGCCGTTCGCTGCCCGGCACTGTTGATATACGGCTCTGACGACACAGAAGCCCCACCGGAGATCGGGCGCAAGTATGAGCAACTGATGCCAATCGCCCGCTTCACCGAGGTCAAGGGCTTCAACCACTGGGATATCCTGACCCGCGGCGCCTACCAGTGCCAGGCGCTGATCAAATCCTTTCTGAAGGACCTGCGAGATGATTGATGCGCTTCTGCCCTTCCTTTGGCCAACGTTTGCGGCCCTCGCGGCCCTTTATTTTGCCCATGAGCGCGGGCTCGTACTGATGATGTTCTTTCAGCAGGAAGAATATGACGCCCCGCGCTTCTTCGCCTGGTTCCGGGACAACAAGGCTTACGACCGGCGCACCAGCGTCTGGCTGGTGGCCGCAATCCTCGCGGGCATCGTTCCGCACCTGCCTGTCCTGTCTGAGATGACGGATGTGGCCGCCATCCTGCTGGCCTTCGGCTGGGTGCCGATTTTCCTGGGCTTCGGCCACGGGGCCATGAGGTCGCGCGCCATCAGGAAACAATCCAAGAAACCCTTGGTGATGACGGCCCGGGTCAAGCGGATCTTGACGGTTTACCTGTCGCTCTCTGCCGCGCTTCTGGTCCTTATCGTGCTGGCCGCACAGCTGGCACCCCAGGGCACCAACTATGCGCTGCAGCTTGATCGCAGCGGTTTCGGCTTTGTTTCCATGACATTCAACTGGGAAGCTGTGCTGCTGGCGGCCCTTCTGGTGCTGTTCGTTCAAGCGGCACCGGTGCTGCTGGTTCTTGCCAACAAGCTGCTCGAGCCCGCTGAAGAACGAGTGAAGGCAAAGTTCAGGCAGGAAGCGGTGGAGAAGTTTGCGGAATTGCAGCCCAAGGTGATAGCCATCACCGGTTCCTTCGGCAAGACATCCACAAAGCATATCCTCAATCATATTCTGGCCGCGGCGGCACCGACGCTGGCGACCCCCGGCAGCGTGAACACCGATATGGGCATCACCCGTGTGATCCGCGAACAGCTGAAGCCGGACCACCAGTTTTTCATCGTGGAAATGGGCGCCTATGGCCCGGGTTCCATCGCCCGCTTGTGTACACTGACGCCGCCTGACGTGTCGCTGATCACAGCTGTGGGCGCGGCGCACTATGAACGCTTCAAGTCCCTTGAGACCGTAGCCCGCGCCAAATTCGAGATTGCAGAAGCCGCCTTTGCCCGCGGCGGCAAGGTCGTGGTCAACTGTGCCGGCATTGAAGACCGCCTTCTGGATGAGCGCATGGCGGCGGTCAAGGGCCCCTACATCCTTGTGGGGGAAGGCAGGGATGTCTCCTTCGACGGGTTCGACGCCACCAGGGAAGGCCTTGTGGTGCATGTCACGGAAGGCGGCGAGAAGCACGCCCTGAAGATCCCGCTTTTTGGCCGCCACCAGGCTGGCAATATCGCGCTTGCAGCCGCTACCGCGCGGGCGCTAGGTCTGCCTTGGGCGGCAATCAAAGGCGCGCTTGCCAGCATGCCGCAGATTCGCCACCGGCTGGAAGTCAGCCGCAGCCCAGGCCAGCCAACGCTGATCAATGACGCCTATAATTCAAATCCCGTAGGCTTCGCCGCGGCGCTTGAGACACTTGATGTGCTGGTCGAGGATGGCGGCAGACGTATCCTGGTGACACCGGGCATGGTGGAACTGGGCGACAAGCACGAAGAAGAGCATGCCCAGTTGGGTGCGCTTGCGGCCAAACACTGCGATATCGTGGCTGTGGTGACGCCGGACCGCATCCCGACATTCGTCAAGGCGCTGGAGAAAGCCAACGACGGCCATGTGACCGTCATGACATTCGCCAAGCAGGAAGACGCGGAAACCTGGGTGCGCAGCCATTGGAAAGCCGGCGACGCGGTTCTGTTTGAAAATAACCTGCCGGACCTCTATGAGGCGAAAGTCAGCTTCTAGCTGGCTTTCTTTTCCCCAACCGTCAAATCCATGCGCTCGATATTCGCGCGCGCGGCATCGGCATTCGGGCCATGGTCCTCAAGCAGCAATACCTTGAGCCACGCCTTGCGGGCGGCTTCCTTGTCGCCTTCTGCGTGCCTCAGGTTGCCAAGCTCCAGATAGCCGGCGGCCTGCTTTGGAAATACGGCCTGAAAGTCTGCAAGCGCCCGGTTTGCGCGCATGAAGTCCCCCACGCCGCGGGCAGCGGCCGCCACGAGCACCAGAATATCCTTCCGGCCTGGGTCACCCTTCAGAACATAATCCAGGTCACTGAGTGCCAGCTGGAAATCCTCGTCCGCCGCCGCAATGCGCGCGCGGTCGAGCACCAGCTCATATTCCTGCGGCGTGTTCTTCGGCACCAGGGTCAGCGCCAGATCAATGGTATCCTCGGCGCGGACAATCTCACCCGCCAGAAGCCAGGCGTTCGCGGCCTGATCATACATGTCGGCCAGCATTGGCGCGCTGGCAACCACCCGTTTGCCCATCCGGATTGGCATATCGCGGCCGATCCGCATGTCTTCAGCAATCTTCAGGAACCGCGCCGCCGCTTCGGCATGCTCGCCCATGCGCGCAAGGCCATAGGCCTCGCAGTGGCGGGCAGGCACGCCGCCGCCGTCCGCGATCCAGGCGAGCGCGAGGTTGATACCCTTGTCCGGAGACCTGTCTGCCATGTCGATGCAGGCGGCGTAGCGGTCTTCGTCCTTCGTGGAAGGGTGGGCTGCATCCTGCGCCATAGCCGCGCCTGTCACAGACGTGATCGCAATGACACTGGCGGCGCGCAGGAAAATACGTATGCTGGCTTTTGTTTTCATGGCAGCGAAAATGCGCAATGCCCGTGTCAATTTCAAGGCAGTAAGTGACCTCTATGTCGAATAATCCGCATCTCCTGATTTTTGGGCCCGGCTTCAGCGCTCGCGCCATTGCGAAAAAAGCATTGGACGCCGGCTGGGCCGTCAGTGGCACATACCGGAACGCGGATAAGGTGCCAGAGCTGGAAGCTCTGGGCATTTCGCCCGTGGCATTTGACGCCGCTGCCCTCAAGGATGTTCTGGCGAATGCCACACACTGGTTGGTGTCGACGGCGCCGGCACTGGATGGGGACCCTGTGCTGATGTTACAGGAAAGTTGTTCAGAACAACTTACTGCGCCAGCATGGGTCGGCTACCTTTCAAGCACCAACGTCTATGGCGATCACGGTGGCGCCTGGGTTGATGAAGACACACCACCGTCCCCTAGCCTGGATCGCGGCAAGCGGCGGGTGGACGCCGAGAACAGATGGCGCGAGAAGGCCGAGGCACTTGGCGCCACGGCCCATATCTTCCGCCTTGCAGGTATCTATGGACCCGGTCGCAACGCCGTGAGGTCGCTGCTGGACGGCAAGGCAAGGCGCGTCGTCAAACCGGGGCAGAAATTCAGCCGCATTCACGTGGCCGACATCGCCCAAACCGTGTGGGCCGCCATGAACAGTGCCTGCCCAAGCAGCATTTTCAACCTGGCGGACGATGCCCCTTGTCCACCGCAGGATGTCATCCTGGAGGCCGCCACAGCCATGGGCATCACCCCGCCGCCAGAGATTCCGTTCGAGCAGGCGGAAATGAGCCCGATGGCACGCAGCTTCTATGCGGAAAGTAAACTGGTGAGAAACGAGCGCATCAAGCACGACCTGGGGATCAAGCTGATCTATCCAAGCTTTTCGGATGCCTTGCCCGACCTGATAAAATCAGAGAAATAGGCCGTGCAGCCTACGCCATGGCGTCGACTTGCTCGTAGGTCATATTGCCCGGAATAAGGAAGAGCGGGCATGGCAGTTGGCTCGCGAGTTCGTTGGTGAAATAGTCCACCAAAGGCCCAGGCCCGCCTTCGGCGCCAACGCCCAGCACCAGGCCAAAGATATCCTGCTGGCCCTCAATGCATTTCTTGATTTCATCCTGGGGTTCGCCTTCAGCGATGATGACCTCCGGCGTCACGCCGCAATAGGCATGGAGGCGCTCGGATACTTCGGCCAGCAGTGCTTCAGCTTCCTCGTAAGCTTCCTCGCGCATGCGGTCAGCCACCGCCATCCAGTGCTGGAACTCGCCCGGACGGATGCAGTGGAAAAGGATCAGCTCGCCGCCCGTGATGTGCGCGGCCCGCGCCGCCGCAAACCGGATGGCGACCTTGGATTCAGGCGATCCATCCACCACCACCATCAGTTTTCGAACGCGTTTCGTGACCGGCCTTATCGGCCCATGAATTTCTTCTGTCACCCTGCCAGTCCCCCTCTATTGCTTTTGCCAGAGTGTCTTATGACCGGCCTGTCCGCAAGTTATTTGAGCAAGATATTGCTGACTTCCCGAAGCTGCGTGCGCGCCCGGAGAAGATAAAAGCCCTGTACAGACAAATGGTTAGCCGCGAACCCGTCCGCCGCCCCGTTGGTTACCAGCACAGGGTCCAGCGTTGCTGCCGCGGCCATGGAAGCAATCAGTTCGTCATAGAGGGCACCAAGCTCCCGATCTTCAATCACATTCGGGAAATCCTGCCTGAGCGCCTTCAATATCATCAGGTAGCCATAGACCTGGCCTTTTACCTGATAGAAGAGATCATCCGCGCCAAAGTCTGGCAACACGCCCCCGGCGTTTTCGCCGACATACTGCTCAAGCGCCGCTGAGGAAGCGCCAAGATCAAGCGCGATCCGGTCAAGCGTCGCGAGGAAATTGTCCGACCGCCGCTCAAACACCGCCTCCCCAGCCACGAGGCGGGTATTATAGGCGTTCAGTTCCTTGATCGCTTCCTTGTAGTAGGTATGCGACGGAGTCGTTGGCAGGAAAGATGTTGAGAAATCAATCACCCAGCGGTCCGGTTCCTTCGACAGGTCACCCGCCGCTTTCTGCAGGTTCTCATCCACCGCGCTCGACCCCCGGGTGCGACCCAGTTGGTCCCTCAGTTCGAACGAAAACCGCGCGAGCGCGCCCATCATGCCTTTCTGGTAGTTTGGCGTATTGTCGATCCACCAGCCGGGCTGGAAAAAGGGGTCGTTGGGCGTCCAGTTATTGTCCACCACTTCACGCTTCACCAGATAGGACACCGTGGTCACCACTTGCGAACCGCCGGGTGCTGCCTTCGGCACGCCGTCAAGGCTGTCATCCACCCGGTGGACCACCATCATGCCAATTAGGATATAAAGGAAGAAGGCCACAGGGACGGCAACAGCCACCTTGCGCCAGGTGCTGCCGGATACAGTGGAAAGCCAGCCGGTCAGGTAGCGCCACAGCTTTTTCAGCCAGCGACCAAGGCCGCCTAGCGCCTTGCCTGCCATCTCCTTGATCCAGAGCCATATCTCTTTTGCCATCCGGTCGTCTCCCTGACGAAATTCATTGCCTGAAACCCTAATGTCGTCACTAATTAGGGCCAAAACAAGTGTTAAGGCAGCAAAGACCATGTTAATTCATGGTCGGTTCAGGTTGGTTTTTCCACCATGGGCCTTGCCTGAATTCGAGGATAGCGATGCGATCTTTCAGCCGATATTTCCTGACCCTGCCGCTTGCAGGCCTGCTGTGCCTGGCGCCAGCAGAGGCGCTTGTGGCGCAGGATTCCGGCGACGCGAAAAAATGCATCGATGCCGACAAGGTCAGCGGCTACCGAATTGTTTCTGACGAGCTGATCCGCCTTGAAATGCAGGGCCAGAAGGATGTTCTGCTGCGCCTTAAGCGCCACTGCCCGCAGCTTCATTATCATAAGTATATGTCCTTCACGCCGGTCAATGGCCAGCTGTGCGCCCGGTTTGATGATATTATCACCAGGAGCGGCACGCCTTGCAGGATCGAGTCGTTTTCGGACATCCCTGACGACCCGGCCGAGGCCGGCCAATAGCGGCGACACACCGCCACTATTCGCTTGAAAGCCGCCCTTGAAGCGCTTATTCAGGGCGGCATGTCCGCCATGATTTTGAAAATTCTGCGCCCCTGTGAATGGCTTCAGGCCGAGCATGCCGACCATTTTGACGGCGCCCCCGTCGATCATGAAGACGGCTATATCCATTTCTCCACCGCCACGCAGGTAGCGGAAACCGCCGCCCGTTATTTCAAGGATGAAGCGCTCATTCACGTGTTGGCGGTAGACCCGGCCCGGCTGCCAGAGGACGAACTCAAATGGGAACCGTCCCGCGGCGGAGAGCTGTTCCCCCACCTTTATGGTCGCCTGCCCATGGCCGCCGTTGCGCGGGTTTGGCATCTGGAAAAAACGGCTGGTGGGTTTGATTTTGGCCCTATATCCGAGGATTTGCGCAATGCTTAACCTGTTCCCGCTGGCCCGCCCCTTTGTTCATGCGCTTGACCCAGAGAAGGCCCATAACCTGACGATCAGCGCCCTGAAGCACGGCATCACAGGCTGCTTTGGCGGCGGTTCTGACGACGCGGTGCTGGCCACGGAAGTCTTTGGCCTCAAATTTTCCAACCCGGTTGGTTTGGCTGCTGGCTTCGACAAGAATGCCGACGCCGTTATGGGTGCCCGGAAGATGGGGTTTGGTTTCACCGAAGCAGGCACCGTGACCCCGAAGCCCCAGGCCGGGAACGACAAACCGGAAGATGACGCCGGAACCAGCTGCCCCATCAAAAAACCGCCGCCGATGCACGGACTGGTGCGCAGGGTGCGCCTGGCGGTTGCGGGGGTCGGCGGCGCCTG
>JBNKYQ010000076.1:0-11901 GCA_050300975.1 Kordiimonas sp. | reverse complement strand
ACCGGGCAGCATGCCAAGCACGCCCTTCATGCCGCCCAGCTTCGCCATCTGCTGAAGCTGTGTGCGCAGGTCATCAAGGTCGAATTCGCCCTTGGCCATTTTCTTGGCCATCTTCTCGGCGTCTTCTTTTTCAATGGTTTCGGCTGCTTTTTCCACGAGGCTGACAACGTCGCCCATACCGAGGATCCGGCTTGCCACACGCTCGGGATGGAAATCCTCCAGCGCGTCCATCTTTTCGCCGGTACCCGCAAGCTTGATCGGCTTGCCGGTAACAGCCCGCATGGAAAGCGCCGCACCACCACGGCCGTCACCATCCATACGCGTGAGCGCCACGCCGGTAATACCGACCTGCGCATCAAATTCTTTCGCCACATTGACGGCGTCCTGGCCCGTCAGGCTGTCTGCCACCAGAAGCGTTTCAAGCGGCATCGCTGTGTTGCGAACGGCAACAACCTCAGCCATCAGGCTCTGGTCGATATGCAGGCGACCCGCGGTATCGAGCATGACAACGTCAAAGCCCTGCAGCTTCGCGGCATCCATGGCACGGCGGGTGATATCCACCGGCATCTGGCCCGCGATGATCGGCAGCGTCTTGACGCCGATCTGCTCACCGAGGATCTTCAGTTGCTCCTGTGCGGCCGGACGGCGTACGTCCAGGGACGCCATGAGAACTTTCTTGTTCTCTTTTTCCGTCAGGCGCTTCGCGATCTTCGCGGTCGTCGTGGTTTTACCGGAACCCTGCAGGCCCACCATCAGGATCGCCACAGGCGGCACACCGTTGGTGTTGATGGCGCTGGTCTCACTGCCGAGCATGGCGACAAGTTCGTCATTGACGATTTTGACAACCTGCTGGCCGGGCGTGACCGACTTCAGCACCTGCTGGCCGACAGCCTTTTCCTTCACGCGGGAGACGAAATCCTTGACAACCGGCAACGCAACGTCGGCCTCGAGAAGGGCAACACGCACTTCCCGGAGCGCTTCAGTAACGTCCGATTCCTTCAGCGCACCACGACGCTTAAGGCCATCAAAAATTCCACTCAGCCGGTCTGACAGGCTATCAAACATATGCAAAACCACCTTTGCAACGGTCCAAAATTCATATTCCCCAACAAAGACTTAGCCAAATGCGTAACGCACCAGTGGGCGAAACTCGCTGACTGGTGGGCACCCCAAAGCTCGGGTCTTTGTAGGCGCATTGGTTATGTCTCTTCCTTGGGGAAGCGCGCTTTACATAGGAAGAAGGGGGCAAGGAGTCAAGTAAAACAGGCCATGCGCCCCAGCCTTTCTACTGGCCGGATTGTGGGCCTGATAGTTGTCCGGGCTTGAGCAGCCCCTGGATCGTTTCCATCAGCTCATCAACCATGATGGGCTTGCCGACATGGGCGTCCATGCCCGCTGCCAGATAACTTTCCACATCGTGGATCAGTGTATTAGCCGTCAGCGCAATGATCGGGGGCGGAGCCTTGAGCATATCCTTGATGATTTTGGTGGCGGTCGGGCCGTCCATCACCGGCATGCGCACATCCATGAGGATCAGATCAAACGCGGCCCCATCAGCTGTGGCTGCCGCAACCGCCGCTTCGCCATTTTCGACCACCGTCACATCCCAGCCTTTGCCGGTCATCAGCTTGCGGATCAGCATCTGGTTCACCAGATTATCCTCGGCGACCAGCACCTTCAGATGCCCAAGGGATGCCACCCTTTCGGCCGCTGACGTGACAGAAGCCTCGCGCAGTACTTTCTTCGACTTCGGCAGCGTCAGGGAAACGCGGAACTCGGACCCTTCACCTGGCGTGCTTTTCACCTTGATGTCGCCGTCCATCAGCGCCACCAGTTCCTTGATGATCGCCAGCCCAAGGCCTGCGCCGGTCTGGGCGCGGGTTTCGTCATTGCCCAGCCGTTCGAACCGTTCGAACAGGGTATCGATCCGGTCCTCGGGGATGCCGGCGCCGGTATCGCAAACCCTCCAGGTCAGGTGGCGGCCGCCGGTTGCCTTGCTGACCTCAAGATAGATGTCAGCGCCACCTTTTTCGGTAAATTTGATGGCGTTGCCCAAAAGATTGAACAGAATCTGGCCTAGGCGCACGCTGTCGCCCACCACCCAGATATCCGCCACATCAGGCGTATGAACCGTGACAGACAGGCCCTTGGCCTCGGCCTGGCTGCGGAGCATGCCCGCCACATCGCGGGTCATGGCGAGAGCGTCCATCGGCGCGACATTCAGCTCGAACTTGCCGGACTCCAGCTTGGAATAATCCAGGATGTCATTGATGATGGCCAGCAGATAGCCCGCGCTGGTCTTGGCGGTTTTCAGAAGTTGGTCCTGTTCTGAATTCAGTTCCGTGCCCCGCAGGAGATCCATCATGCCCAGCACGCCAGTCATGGGGGTTCTCAGTTCATGGGACATATTGGCCAGGAACCGGTCCTTGGCCTTCAAGGCCCCCTCAAGCGAGTCGGCTTTGTCCTCCAGCTGCAGCTGAAGCTCCACCCGTTTCCGGATGGCAGGCGCGCGGGTAAAGAAGGCTGCGATAGAAATAATGGTGCATGCCGCCAGAACCGACAGGGCATCAATGCCAACGACGGGCAAATGCGGAAGCGCCGCCAGGAAACTAGCTGTGCATACCACCAGAAGCGCCACCCAGACCCGCATCTGCGAGGTCATGATACCAAACACAATGGTCGCCAGCCCGGCGCTGAAAAGCTGGTTCTTATTGCCGGTCATATACATGTTCAGGAAGATGTTGAAAATGAGCAAAAGGCCCACTGCCAGCGTCAGAAAATCGACCCACGAACGCGTCTGCCTGTTGCGCCAACAGACCCATGCAATGGTTCCACAGATTGCTGATGTGACAAGTGCGCTGCCACCCAGTATCGGGGCAAGGTCTGGCGAAAATTTCACCAGATAGCCAATGCCGCGCAGCAAATAAAACGTCGCCACGCCCAGGGCTGCCATTAGTAGATAATTTTGAGCAACCGCATTCATTTCCGACTGAACTGCTTCAGCCGTAAAATGCTGGTCCACCCCTGCGCTGCCTGGCGGGTCCTGTTCGCTCACCGCTTCCCAACCCCAATGTTGTGCTCAGGTCATTTACCCACAGTCGGCGCCAACTTGCAAGTTGGTGTATCACCGAAACTATTCGGCCCGGTTGTGCTGTGAAGAAACCACCTGTGCAATGGCCGCCTTTAGCTGCGTCATATTGATCGGCTTGCCCACATGGGCGTCCATCCCAGCCCCAAGGTAGCGGACCACATCTTCCTTCATGGTGTTGGCCGTGAGCGCGATCACAGGTGGCGGATTGACCATCTTCTCCTTGATGATGCGCGTGGCTGTCAGGCCGTCCATCACCGGCATCTGTACGTCCATCAGGATCAGGTCGTAGGGCTGGTCTGTCTTTGTGGCCGCTGCGACGGCGGTCTCACCGTTTTCGGCAATCTGCACTTCCCACCCCTCCTTTTCCAGGAGGCGCGTTATCAGGGTCTGGTTGACCTTGTTATCCTCCGCCACCAGAATGCGCAGCGGCAGCGAGAGCACGGCTTCAGGCTCTGACACCGCAGTGGCTGTGACCAGCTGATCAGCGCTCAGCCGTTCGAGCGGGATCGTGAAACTGAATTCGGTCCCCTCGCCCACTTCGCTTGACACCTCCACATATCCGCCCATCAGCGACAGCAGTTCACGGATGATGGCAAGCCCGAGCCCCGTACCCTGTTGTTGCTGGCGGGTGCTGGATGTATCCAGTTGCTCAAAGCGGTCAAAAAGCTTGGCGATACGGTCCTGCGGGATACCGGCACCGGTGTCGGCCACCGACCATTCGATGGATAGTTTCCCATGATGTTCCCGGAGCTGCATCGTCACCGTGACGCCGCCCTTTTCGGTAAACTTGATGGCATTGCCCACCAGATTGAAGAGCACCTGACCAATGCGCACCCCGTCGCCCATTACCACGACCGGGCCATCCTCGGGCAGATTGACCGTCAGGGATATATTCTTGGCCTGGGCCTGCGCACGCAGCATCTCAACCACATCGCGGGTGATGGCGACAGCATCGAGCGGCGCGGGCTTGAGCTCGAACTTGCCGGACTCCAGCTTTGAATAGTCAAGGATGTCGTTGATAATCGCCAACAGATAGCCCGCGCTTGTCTTGGCCGTATCCAGAAGCCTCGCCTGCTCACGCGTCAGCCTTGTATCGCGCAGCAGATCCATCATGCCCAGCACCCCTGTCATGGGGGTCCTGAGGTCATGGGTCATATTGGCCATGAACCGGTCCTTGGCCTTGTTGGCGGCTTCAAGTTTATGGGCCTTGTCGATCAGCTCGACTTCAAGGTCCATCCTGTCACGAATTACAGACAGGCGCGCCTTGAACGCCAGGAAAGAAAGCGCCCCGCCAGACAGCAAGTAAAACATGAAAGGTTTATCGTCAGGCGGTCCGATGGTCGCCAGAACGACGCCATAACAAATGACAACCAGAGCGGCCTGGGCTAGCCAGCTCCAGACTGAAATCGTGCCAAGCCCCACGGCAATCAGCACGAACGACATGTTCGGCGTGATTTCCTTGTTGAACCCATGCGCGTACGCCGAGCCGGTATTATAAATAAGGATCAGGCAAATGATAAAAAACAGGGCCTCAACCACCGGCCGCTTCAAGGACTGCTCCCCGGCCTTCCTGAAAACAATAATTCCGAAAATTGTTGCTGCAAACGCAGGCACGGCAAGCGCGACAGGGTCACCGCCCCGTGGGTCAATGAGGAAGGCGAGTCCTCGAAGCCCATAAAAGACACTGAGGACAATCGCCATGGCGCCCAGATAGCGCTGGGATATCTTGTTCAGTTCAACAGCAAGAACATCAGGCACGTCCTGGCTGTCGTTTTCATGCGTCAAATCCGCCTGATCTTTGTTGGCCACTTCTGTCATGCGCTCACATGCTCCGCGCCCCGACGCCCCATCAGTACAGTGTGCACCGTCTTCTTCAGTTCATCAAGCTGGATAGGTTTGCCGGCCACCGCGTCCATCCCCACCTGCTGATAGGTAGCGATATCCTCGGCCATTGTATTGGCGGTCAGGGCGATGATGGGCACCTGACTTCTCATACCACCGGCTTTACGGATTGCCTTTGTGGCGTCCACCCCGTCCATGCCCGGCATGCGCACATCCATCAGGATCAGGTCAAAATCCTGCCCCAGCGCCGCTTCCAGTGCCTCATGGCCGTTTTCGGCAAACGTTACGGTCCAGTTCAGTTTGTCCAGAAGTTTCCCGATCAGCAGGCGGTTGACTGTGTTGTCTTCCGCCACAAGTACG
The DNA here is from genome assembly GCA_050300975.1 of Kordiimonas sp. Lineage (GTDB taxonomy): Bacteria > Pseudomonadota > Alphaproteobacteria > Sphingomonadales > Kordiimonadaceae > Kordiimonas. Next base: position 6,608 of record JBNKYQ010000076.1, on the reverse strand, counting down.
GACAGATTTTCCGGCACCTCTACCGATGCTTCCTCTTCGCCAATACCAGATGCCCCTTGCCCCTCTTCCGCACTGGCGGCAAGCGGCAACTGCACCTCGAAGACAAAACGCGCGCCCTTGCCGGTCGCGGCTTCAGCATACAGCCGGCCGCCCATCAGCTGCGCCAGTTCGCGGCAGATAGCCAGGCCCAGCCCGGCGCCGCCCTGCTTCTTCACAGCAGAGCCATCCGCCTGCTCGAAACGCGCGAACAGGCGCTCAAGGTCCTCATTCGAAAAGCCGACACCGGTATCCAGCACCTCAAACGTCATGCCCTGACGCCCGGCTTCCTCCTGCCCAAGGGAGACACGCACGTCCACCTTGCCCGCATCGGTGAACTTTATGGCGTTGCCTACAAGGTTGAAAAGCACCTGCCCAATGCGGACGCTGTCCCCCACCGTATGGGGGAAGGGACCGTCGGCATTATGGAATGTCAGGTCCAACCCTTTTTCTTCCGCGGTTGGCCCCAGCAGTTCCACAATCCGGTGCGCGACCTCATCTGCCTTGAAGGCCTGTTCGGTCAGCACCATCTTGCCTTCTTCCATCCGGGCAAGGTCCAGGATGTCGTTGATCAGGGTCAGAAGGGTGTTGGCGCTGAACTGGGCCGCCTTGAGAAACTCGCGCTGTTCTTTCGTCAGCCGTGTGTCCCCCAGAAGCCGCATCATACCCAGCACACCCGTGAGCGGGGTCCGGAGCTCGTGGCTGGTGTTGGCAAGGAAAACACCTTTGGCCTCATTGGCGCGCCGGGCTTCTGCCGCCGCTTTTTCCGCGTCACTCAGAAGCGCCTGGGCTTCCCGTGCTTTCCGCGCCAGCGCCTGCGACTTGGACCGATTGGAAATCAGCAACCGCTCCACGTTCGACAGGGTCTTGTAGCGCTGGACGAAGCACAAGGCGCTCAGCACAAGGCTGGCAAATCCCAAGAAGCCGAGGTGCATCGTCAGCGCCCCACCGATCCCTATGAGGCAGCTGACAAATAAAACAGAACTAAGGGCAACCAACCCAATGTACACGCTTGGCCGAAGCGTTATGAAACCGAACGCCAGCAAGATCAGCATGAAATTTGTCAACTGGAGCGGATCGCCGGTCATCTCCACATGCAGGAAGACCAGAACAATAACCATGAGGGCGGAAGGCAGGAAGGCGACATGGCTCCAGCGCGCCGAAATCTTCTTCAGTCTCAGCAGCCACCATGTGGCAACACCTATAGCGGACGCTGAAAACGAAATGAACGCAAGCACATAGCGGATTTTTTCAGGTAGAACCAAAAGGTGCGAAACACCGGTGAAAATATAGTAGCAGGACATCACCAGCACGATGGTGGGCAATTGGGTCAGATACAAACCGTCCAGCGCCTGACGCACCTGAAGTGCACGGCTGAGTGTCCGGCTGATATTTTCACGCTCCATTGATGCCACCTGCGGCGCACCTTCTTCCCTTTAGCAGAGCCCATCTGTCCCGAGATCGGCTCCCCCCTGATCGCGTCAGAAGCCTGCACCATATCCTCAAAAAAATAAAGGGCGGGTAGACCCGCCCTTCATATCAACCTTAGGCTTTCAATCCTTAAGAATTGGTAGCGATGAAGGCGTCTACCTGCTCTTCAAGAATTGTCAGTGGCACTGCGCCACCCTTGAGGACCAGATCGTGGAACGCCTTGATATCGAACTTGTCGCCCAACGCAGTCCGTGCCTTGTCGCGCAGGCGCAGGATGGTCAACTGGCCAACCTTGTAGCCCGTGGCCTGGCCCGGCCAAACGATGTAGCGCTCAATCTCGGTCACCACGTCGCTCATGGCCATGCCGGTGTTGGACGCCATATATTCAATAGCCTGCTCGCGAGTCCATTTCTTGGCGTGGATACCGGTATCAACCACCAGACGTACCGCACGGAACAGTTCAGACTGCAGCGCGCCGATCTTGTCGTCGTTGGTTTTCATGAAACCAAGTTCCCAACCCACGCGCTCGGCATAAAGGGCCCAGCCCTCAACATAGGCGCCATAGTGGCTGAACTGGCGGAACATTGGCAGGTCTTCCTGCTCAAGCTGCAGGGCGATCTGATAGTGGTGGCCCGGCACAGCTTCATGGTACGTCAGCGCGCGCATGCCGTATTTCGGGGTGCCCTTGATGTCATAGAGGTTGGCATAGAACTGGCCGGGACGGCTGCCGTCGAGCGCAGGCTGGTTATAGTAGCCACCGGGCGCTCCCTGCTCCATGAATTCAGGCACGCGCACCACTTCAACCGGCGCTTTCGGCTTCATGTTGAACTGGTCGGCGATACCGGCGTCAATCTCAGCGATCAGCGCAGTATAATCCTTCAGGATCTGCTCGCGGCCCTCAGCGGTGTCCGGATAATAGTGGCGAGGCTCATCGGCGTAGCCGTTGATCAGGTCCGCGAACGGAACGCTTGTGTCATAGCCCATCTCGTTGAAGATCGACAGCATCTGGGTCTGGATCCGGTCCACTTCACTGAGGCCAAGCTGGTGAATTTCCTCAGCCGTCATATCCGTCGTGGTGAAATGCTTCAGGCGGGTCTTGTAGAAACGCTCGCCGTCCGGGAATTTCCAGGCGCCCGCGTCATTGTTGGATTTGGTCTTCAGCTCAGCCACATAGGTCTGCATGTCGGCCCAGATCGGGTTGATCACGTCAGTGATCGCCGCCTCGATTTCCGACAGCACGCGGTCTTTTTCTGCCTGATCGGCGTCAAGTGCCTCGATCTTGTCTTTCACGCCGGCGTAAAGCGCGTTGTCCTTCGGATCATCCTTGACGAAAGGATTAAGCTGCGCTTCCACCTTTTCCAGAATGAAGGTCGGCGGAATGATGCCCAGTTCTTCGCGCTTCTTCAGCTGTTCCATCACCTGGTCGAACTGGGTACGGGCTGCGCGCAGGCGCGCAACATAATAGTCCGCCTCTTCCAGGTTCTGGATCGAATGGGTGCCGGTCATGAAGGCCGGGAAGTTGTTGTGCCAGCCGTAAAGCTGGGTCAGCGGATAATTGTAATAGTCATATTCCGGATGCTCGAGGTCTTCCATCAAGCTGTAGGCCATCAGCTTCTTGTTGAAACGCTGTTCGGCGTCCAGACCGCCATCCTCATACGACATCAGTATTTCATAGTTTTCCTGGGTGCGCGCGCGCTGCACTTCGTCGTGCGCCAGCGACAGGTCATCCAGTTCCGCGTTGTGGCCGGTGATGCCCCATGGCTCCAGCATGCGAAGCGAGCTCATGGTCTGTGGGCTATCAAGGCCTTCCTTGACAATCACACGGGTCTGGAAATGATCGAAGCTGAATGGCTTGAACCAGACAAGCTTGGAGACATAGACGCCCCCAGCGATCACGGCGACGGTTGCAATGCCGCCCAATAGTTTTTTGACAGACATGGTATCCTCCCTGTTGTTTTGTGTCGGCAGAATAGCCCAATCCTGAAAAGTCTCAAGTCGGTTCTTTTCCCGCAGTTTTGCACTCATCCGGCAATAAAGCCTTCACAGCCAGCGCGCTTGTCGATATTGAGTTAGGCAAGGGAAAAGGGAGGAACCGGGATGGCCAATCAGCAGGGCGAAATCCATACCAACACGGAAACACGGGCCACTTACCAGACCATTGGTCTGTTCCTGGGGCCTTTGCTGTTTCTGGCGGTGATGCTCAGCGCGCCACCCGCGGCGCTGTCGGCTGACGCCTGGTCAGTGGTCGCGGTTGCGGTCCTGATGGCCACATGGTGGGCCACCGAAGCCATCCCTGTGCCCGCTACAAGCTTGCTGCCGCTGGTGCTGCTGCCGCTTCTGGGCGCCGCCAGCTCCAGCGAAGCGTCGCTGCCGTATGCGAAACCCGTGATCTTCCTGCTCCTGGGCGGCTTCATTGCCGCCATGGGCATGCAGAAGTGGGACCTGCACCGGCGGATCGCACTCAATATTCTGGCGCGCGTCGGCGACCATCCGGCGGCCTTGATCGCCGGTTTCATGGCGGCCTCGGCGCTTCTGTCCATGTGGATATCCAACACCGCCACAACGCTGATGATCGTGCCGATCGCGCTGACGGTGGCGCAGACCATCCTGAAAGAAAAAGCGAACGGCCACCGCTTCACCATCGCGCTTCTGATCGGCTGTGCCTGGTCGGCGTCCATCGGCGGGCTTGGCACTTATATCGGCACGCCGCCGAACCTGTTTGTGAAAGCCTTCATCCAGCAGTCCACGGGCCGCGAAATCCTGTTCATCGAATGGATGGCCTTCGCCATACCTGTGGTGTGCGCCATGGTGCCGTTGGCGTGGCTGGTGCTGACCAAAATCTGCTTCCCGTTTGAGGCCCATCTGGCGCGCGGCGGCGCAGAAGTGGTGCAAACGGAACTTCAGTCCATGGGCCGCATCACCACGCCTGAAAAGCGCGTCGCCATTGTCATGACCTGCATGGCGCTGCTCTGGAGCTTCCGTCAGGTGCTGGTGGATACCAAATGGCTCACGGACGCATTCCCTTTTGTTGCCCGCATGTCCGATATGCATATCGCCGTGGCTGCGGGGCTTGCCATGTTCCTGATCCCGGCGGGTGGCGGCGAAAAGAACAAACACAAAGCGCTCCTCAGCTGGGAAAGCGCCGTTGAACTGCCGTGGGGCGTGATCCTTCTGTTCGGTGGCGGGCTAAGCCTGGCGGCCGCCATCCAGGACACCGGCCTTGCCGTGTGGCTCGGGAACCATATGGCCGGACTTTCCGGCGCCCATCTGTTCGTCATCATGCTGGTGATTGTCGGCATGGTGATTTTCCTGACGGAGCTGACCAGCAACACCGCCACCACGGCGGCCCTGGTGCCCGTCCTCGGGGCGCTTGCAACCAGCGCCGATATCGACCCCATCATGCTGGCCGCCCCCACAGCCATGGCCGCAAGCTGCGCCTTCATGCTGCCGGTGGCAACGGGGCCCAATGCCGTGATCTTCTCAACCGGGCAACTGCATGTGCCCGACATGATGCGCGCGGGCCTGTGGCTGAATGTGATTGGCACCTTCGTTGTGGCCGCGATCTGCTACAGCCTGCTGCCGATCGTGTTCGGCTAAAGGTCCCAAAGGGGAGCGTCCGCGCCCACCATGGGGGACGCCAGGAACGCTTTCATGCCGCTCGCGTGCCGGTTCAGGAATGCCTGCCGGCCCGCGTCCGTGAAACCAACCTCCATGCCTTCACCTACTACCGCCTGCAGTTCGGCTGACGTGCGACTGGGGTTGCCGCTGAATTTCAAGTCGCCTTCCGCCACGTCGGCGTGGCCCAGGAATGCGAGGGCCTCGGCACCCGGATTATCGCGCCCCCAGGCTTCCAGGCAGGCGAAGCGCGTCACGCCCAAAAGGCCCGCGGCCTCCACCTCTGCGGCCAATCGGTTCCAATCGGCAGCATCTTCACCCGCGGCGGCGACAAACTCCGGGAACGCCATCCTCAGGCCGCGCACAACGCGAAAGGCATAGGCGGATTCAAGGTATCGGTCCGGCCGCCGGACAACAAACCGAAGCGAAACATCAAAGTCCCGCGACAACAGTTCCACAGCCTTCAGGAAGGCGCTGAAGTGTGGATAGAAGCGGGTGTCGGTTACACCCGGCATCATGCCGATCAGGTTTTCTTCGCTGATCAGCACACGCGGCGCGCCTGTGCGCTTCAGCATGGCTTTCGCGAGCGAAAACCGAAGGACAGAAAGCATTGACCCACCCTTGTGCCGGTAGAGTAACCGAAGCTGCCGACCTGCCAGCCACCCTTCCAGGTCTTCCCGCAGCAACAGCGCAGTGCCGGACGCCTCAATGGCTGCCCGCCGCTCGCGCAACAGGTCCTGTACGGCGGTCGACGCACAGCGGTGAAACCCCGCATGGATGATGATTTGTTGTCGCCCTGCCACCAAGCCTGCCCCAATCTGCCAGAATCTGCTGCGTGATGCGCAGAAATCCATAGACTCTGCGCCATGAGAACCCATATAAGCGGCCTCATGGAAAAAGGCCAGCATATGCGCCCGTTCCTGAAGATGCATGGACTGGGCAATGACTTCATCATTTTTGACGCCCGCGAAGACGATTTCGCGCTGGCGGATGAGGCCGTGCGCGCGCTTTCCGACAGGCGCCGCGGCATCGGCTGTGACCAGCTGATCATTCTGCGCGCCTCGGACAAGGCCGACGTCTTCATGGAAATCCGGAATGCCGATGGCGGCCGCGTGGGTGCCTGCGGCAACGCCACCCGCTGCGTAGGCCAACTGGTGCTGGATGAAACGGGAAAAGACAAAGTCTCGATTGAGACTGATGCGGGGCTCCTGTCGGCTGAGCGCGCGGACGTGGGCATCAGTGTCAACATGGGCCCGGCGCGGCTTCTTTGGAACGAAATCCCGCTCGCCCGCGAGAGTGATACCATGAAGGTGGATTTCGCCATGGGCCCGCTGTTCTCGCCAACGTGCGTCAACATGGGCAACCCGCATGCTGTCTTCTTCGTCGAGGACGCCGACGGGATCGACCTCGCCTTCCTGCAGTGCCCGCAACAGCTTGACCTGGGCATCCGGCGGCAGTTCGCCGACCTCGTCCAGGAAAAGGGTGCCGCCGTCCGCTTCCTGGAACTTGCCGAGATGCTTCTCCGT
>JBNKYQ010000075.1:0-11988 GCA_050300975.1 Kordiimonas sp. | reverse complement strand
GCCAAAGAGCATATGGGCGATGACTTCAGCCTGGATGATGACGACACAGGCGATGAGGATGAAGACTATGACGCCGGTGACTTTGTCGCTCGTCGGCGTGCCGAACAACGCCGCGAGGCAGAGCGCAAGGCACAGGCCCGCAAGCGTCAGCTCCTGGTGGTTGGCTGGGGGCTTCTTGTTGTTATGTGGCTGACCGTTCTGGGCGGCCTTGTGTTCATGCAGGACACGGTGGTCAAGGCATTCCCCGGTATGGCCGGTTTCTATGACATTTTTGAAGGCACCAGTGATATTGAACGTTTCCGTCCCGAAGAGGGTGAAGCGCTGACAACCCCGCTGACAGAGCGCGAGATTTACCTGACCGCCAAGCTCTATAACGACAGGACACGGGTTGAAACCGTGAACGGAAATCCCGTCCTGATGGTGCGTGGCTTTGTCGAAAATCCCGCCACGGCTGAATTCGGGCGCACGGCATCTGTACCGCAGGTACGTGTGGAAGTGCTGGACCGCAGCGGCAATGTGCTTCAGACGGTGATCACCGATCCTGAAGGGTTTGCCATCAGGCGCGGGGCCAAGGTCGATTTCGAGACCAGCATCTATCCGGTACCGTCGGGGGCGACGAATGTGTCGGTGAAGGTCATTGAGGGAACGCGGTCACGCGTCGTTCGAAGCAGCAACAGCTGACGACTGAAGGGGGCAAAGGGGGGCGACAATGGATTATTTCTTCGATTGGGACAAAGCCGGTGACGCCCATGTCGGCATTGAGCCCATTTTCACAGCAGACGAAATTGTAAACAAGGTGGACGAACTTGCCGGTCGTTTGACCCGCTGGTTTGATACAGAGCCCGTTGCCCAGGTGGCAATGAACGGGGCCATGATGTTTGGTGCCGACCTGTCGCGCGCCATGTCCATGCGCGGGTGTGTGATGGAGATGGATTTTATCCATGTCACAAAAAATAGGCAGAAATCGACCATCGAGCTCAAAGCGACCACAGAGTTGCCAGTAAAAGGCCGTGATGTCCTTATAATAGATGATATATTCGAACAAGGCAGGACTTTGACCGCAATGCGCGAATATTTTCTATCACTGGGTGCAGAGTCAGTAACGAGCGTTGTACTTCTTGATAAAAGTGGTAATAATGCAACTAGTATTAGGCCGGATTTTGTAGGTTTTGAGTGCCCCGATGTTTTTGTCATCGGATATGGAATGGACATTGCATACCGTTACCGGGAATTGCCCTTTATAGGCAAAATGGGCCGGGCTTAGATCGGTGAAGATGCATTCGTTAAGTGTCTTCCGTTTTTTAGGAAGGATGTCCCCGTGGCACGGGTATTGGTAGTTGAAGATGATGAAGCGGTGCGCGACTTTGTTTGTCGCGTTCTATCCATGCACGGCCACAGCCTTCTGACTGCCCATGACGGTGCCGAAGCCGTCGAGCAGATGAATGCCCACCATTTCGACCTTCTGATTTCCGACATCGCCATGCCGGTGATGGACGGCATTTCCCTGGCGCTGAAGGTGCGGGCCTCGAGGCCGCATGTGCCGATCATTCTGATGACCGGTTACGCCAACGAGCGCCAGCGCGCCCACAATCTGTCGCTGCTGATCGAAGGGCTTCTGTCGAAACCCTTCACCATGGACCAGCTCCTGGCCGAAGTGGGTAATGCGCTGAAGGTTTCCCGCGCCCGCAAGGCAGAGATGGAAGCGGCGTCCGCCCCCATCGCGGCTCAGTCTTCAGACAGCCAGGACGGGATTTCATCCAGCGACAGCAAGTCCTCAAGCGACTGACGTTTCCTGATAACCGCAACCTTGTCACCGTCCACAAGTACCTCTGGTACAAGCGGGCGACTGTTGTAGGTTGACGCCATCACGGCACCATAGGCGCCGGCTGATTTGATCGCCACCAGGTCACCCGCCTTGAGGGGTGCTGTGGTGCGCTGTTTGGCGAACACGTCGCTGCTTTCACAGATCGGCCCGACGAAGTCTGCCTTCAGGGTTTCACTGCCCTGGGGTTCAGCGACCGGCACGATGGCGTGGTAGGCGTCATACATGGCCGGGCGCGACAGGTCGTTCATCGCCGCGTCCAGGATATAGAAGGTGCGGTTTTCGCCCTGCTTTTCATAGAGCATTTCCGTGAGCAGCAGTCCTGCGTTCCCGGCGATCAGGCGGCCGGGTTCCAGGATGATGTTGCAGTCCATGTCCCCCAGGACCTCCCGGATCATGGCGCCATAGTCCGCGGGCGCGGGCGGCGCTGCCGCTTCCGGGTCATAAGGGATGCCCAGGCCGCCGCCCAGGTCGATATGGCGGATGTCATGGCCTTTGGCGCGCAGGTCCTTCACCAGGCCCACCACGCGTTCGAAGGCGAGGCGGAAAGGCTCCAGGTCCGTCAGCTGGGAGCCGATATGCAGGTCAACGCCCACAGCCTTCAGGTTTTCAAGTTCGCCGATACGGGCATAGACCGCATCAACCTTCTGCCAGGCAATGCCGAACTTGTTTTCCGATTTGCCGGTGGAGATTTTGGCGTGGGTCTTGGCGTCCACATCCGGGTTGACGCGCACTGACACGGGCGCCACCAGCCCCATGCCTGCGGCCACCTCATTCAGCACTTCAAGCTCGGCTTCGCTTTCCGCATTGAACTGCATGATGCCGGCCTCAAGGGCTGCCGCCATTTCAGCGCGGGTTTTGCCGACGCCCGCGAAAGCGATCTTGCTGGCTGGAATACCGGCCTTGAGCGCGCGCTTCAGTTCCCCAAGGCTCACCACATCCGCGCCCGCTCCCGCCTTTGCCAGCACGCGCAACACAGCGATGTTGCTGTTGGCCTTGACGGCAAAGCACACAAGCGCATCCAGGCCCTGGAAGGCTTCAGAAAAGACACGGAAGTGACGCTTGAGCGTCGCGGTCGAATAGACATACACGGGCGTGCCCACTTGTGCGGCGATCTGCTCAAGCGGAACGTTTTCGGCCATCAACTGACCATTGCGGTAATGGAAATGATCCATGGGTAAACCTGTGGGTAATAGGGGGCTGTGCTCAGCTCTGGGATGATGAATAGCCGGCGGGCGGTTTGACATCGCCCTTCTTGCCGCAAGCCCCAAGGCTAGCGGCGGCCAGCAGGATCACAGTGATGGTCATGAGTTTACGCATCTGGGTTTCCTTACTTCAGGGCTTCACGGGCGGCCTTGACCGCTTTTTTGACATTCGCGGGCGAGGTGCCGCCAAACGAGGTGCGGCTTGATACGCTGGCGGACACGCTGAGCACGTCGAACACGTCCGACGTGATGCGCGGCTCCACTTTTTGCATGTCTTCAAGCCTTAGGTTCTCAAGGTCCACGCCTTTTTCTTCGGCGGCCTTCACAACAGCACCGGTCACATGGTGGGCGTCGCGGAACGGCAGGCCAAGTACGCGCACCAGCCAGTCGGCCAGGTCAGTGGCGGTCGAGAAGCTCTGGCCCGCAGCGGCGGCCATCACGTCCGTGTTTGGCTTGAGGTCTTCGATCATGCCGGTCATGGCAGCGAGGCACAGCTCGAAATCATCAACAGCCTGGAAGACGGGTTCCTTGTCTTCCTGCATGTCCTTTGAATAGGCCAGCGGCAGGCCCTTCATCACCATCATCAGCCCGTTCATGGACCCGCTGATGCGGCCAACCTTGGCGCGGATCAGCTCGGCTGCGTCCGGGTTCCGCTTTTGCGGCATAATGGATGAACCGGTCGAATAGGCGTCAGACAGTGTCAGGAAGCGGAAGGCGGCGGATGCCCAAAGGACAATCTCGTCCGCCAGCCGCGACAGGTGCACCGCGGAAATTGACAGTACGCTCAGGAACTCCAGCGCGAAATCGCGCGCTGAGACGGCGTCGAGTGAGTTGGCCATCGGGCGGTCGAAGCCAAGCGCTTCGGCTGTCATGTGCCGGTCGATCGGGAAGCTGGTGCCGGCGAGTGCTGCGGCGCCCAGGGGGCTTTCATTGACGCGGGCGCGGCAGTCGGCCAGGCGCGCGCGGTCGCGGCTCAGCATCTCATGATAGGCCATCAGGTGGTGGCCAAGGGTGACGGGCTGCGCGGTCTGTAGGTGTGTGAAGCCGGGCATCACGCTCTCGGCATGCTTTTCCGCCTGGTCAATAAGCGCCGCAAGCAGGCCTTTGAAGAGGCCGTCCAGTGCATCGATGGCGCCGCGGGTCCACAGGCGGAAGTCTGTCGCTACCTGATCATTGCGCGACCGGCCGGTATGCAGCCGCGCGCCAGCGTCACCGATCAGCTCCTGAAGGCGCGATTCCACATGCATATGGATGTCTTCAAGGGCGGGGTCGAACACCATCTGACCGGCTTCGATCTCGCCAGCTACCTGGTCGAGGCCCTTGTGGATTGCGGTACAGTCCTCATGGCTGATCACACCGACAGAGGCCAGCATGCTGGCATGCGCCTTGGAGCCCGCGATATCCTCACGGTACAGGCGTTTGTCGAATCCGATTGAAGCATTGATTTCCTGCATGATGGCCGAAGGGCCGGACGCGAAGCGACCGCCCCACATGCTCTGGCCCCCAGCCTCTTGTTCAGGTGCGTCATTCTTGTCGGATTTGTGATCCACGGTGGTCTTGCCTTTCGTATCAGCCTGACTATGTTTGAGCCGAATGTTAACGGTCCTGTCTGGAGACTAAAATGCCCAAAAAGGCCATACTGCCCGCAGTCATCCTAGTCGTCCTTCTGGGCGCAGCAGCTTATCGGCTGTTTTCGCCTTCGACAACGGCCTTCCCTGCGGGTGCGCCGATAAATTCTTATCTGAAAGGCGAAATGGCCAAGCTTTCCTTGCCCGAGGCGCCAAAGGGCCTGACGGATCACATCATCATGCGCGAAGACGGCTCGCCCATCAAGCTTTCGGCCATGAAGGGCAAGGCCATGCTGATCAACCTTTGGGCCAGCTGGTGCGCACCCTGCCGCGCTGAAATGCCGGAACTGGCCAACCTGCAGCGCGAACTGGGCGACGATAATTTCGAAGTAGTTGCCATCACCGTCGATCGGGGCGGCATTGCACAGGCGCGGGAGACGCTGGCGGAATGGGGCGTTGAAGGGCTGAACCTTTATGCGGAACCCACCATGGCGATCGCGCTTGAGCTGGCGGACGGCAAGCTGCCAACCAGCTATATCATTGGCGCGGATGGCGAGGTGAAAGCCTATTTCCTGGGACCGCTGAAGTGGGACACACCTGACGCCCTCGCGCTCTTTACCGCGCTCAAGGAAGGCGCCCTCTAAGCCGGGCTTCCGCCCGCGCCATCAGTGTGTCATCATCCCTTGATAAGGTTCGGTGAAACCGACAGCAGGAGAGACACACATGAAAAATCTGTTCATCTGGATTGCCACGGCAATGGTCGCACTGACGCTTCCGAAAGCGGCGTTCGCAGACACCAAGCCGATTGACGCCTATCTGGTGGGCGAGATGAAGGGTCTCAGCATCTTTCACCGCGATCTAGATCTGTCCGACTATAAGCTGGTGACCGGCGTGGACGGCGATCAGAAGGTTATCGAGAAGCTTGAGACCAAGCATGGTAAAGCCATGCTGATGGTCTTCTGGGTGCGGGCCTGCTTGCCGTGCACGAAATATCTCAAAGAACTGGATGCGGTACAAGCGGCGCTCGGGGACGATCACTTTGAGGTGGTTGCAGTTGATCTTGAGGCGCACAGCCTGGCCATGACGGCACGGGAACTTGACCGCTTGGGGCTGACGGCCCTCGCGCCCTATGGGGACTATACCCCAAGCATTGTCCAGGAACTGGATGCCAACCCGGGCTTCGGGTTTCACGGGCGCCAGCCAAAGACCCTTGTGGTGGATAGCACGGGCAAGGTCAGGGCCTATTCGAACGTCATGCGTGACTGGTTGTCTGACGACGGCAAGGCCCTGATTGATGCGCTGAAGAAGGGCGCGCTTTAACTAGCCAAGGCTTGTCGCGTCCGCAGGCACTTCGTCCTGCTCGACGATCTGCGTCTCAGTCAGGGCCTCCGCCGCCCATTCCTTGACGTATGGGTGGTTGAGTACCGCGTCCATGTAAGTGCGGGAGGTGTCGCTTACCTTGATGCCATAGCTTTCGAAGCGGGACACCACAGGCGCATACATCATGTCGGCACCGCCAAAGTTGCCATAAAGGAAGTCACCGCCTGCGCCAAAGCGGGTGCGGGCTTCGGTCCATAGGGCGTCGATCCGGTCGACATTCTTCTGAACAGCGTCGGATAACGTCAGGCCTGTGCGGCGGTCACGCATGTTCATGGGTGCATTGCCCCTGAGCGCCATGAAGCCGCTGTGCATTTCTGCGGCAACTGAACGGGCGTTGGCGTACGCCGCCCTATCCTCCGGCCACCAGAATTGGTCTGGCGCAATGCGCGCGCAATAATCGATGATGGCAAGCGAATCCCACACGCGCACTTCGCCGTCACACAGGGCGGGGACGCAGGAGGTGGGGGAAAATTCCTTGATGCGCTCGTAGAATTCCGGCGTGTCGAGGGGCAGTTTTACTTCCTCGAACGCGAGGCCGGTATGACGCACAGCAAGCCAGCCGCGCAGCGACCAGCTGGAATAATTCTTGTTGCCGATGATGATCTTAAGGTCTGACATATGTCGTGACTCCCTGATAATTCTTGGGTGAACAGGATAGTCCCGCAGTCTTTATCACAAGTGCCCCCTGCCGTCGCGCCAATGTTTCTAAGGCTGCGCCCCTGAAAAATTAAGGCAGGTGACCCGGACGCTAGACGAAGACGCTGAGGCTGATGCCCTCGCGTGCGCAGACAGCCTGCACCACATCGAGGCTCGAGAGGCGCTTCAAGTAAGGCCCAAGGTTCGGGAAGCTTTGGGGCGGGGTGGGCATGTCGCTGGCCCAGATGCACAGCATCAAAAGGAAATAGTCACAGATGGTGACCGTGTCCCCCACCAGATAGGTCTGGCCCGCGAGCGCTTCGTCCAGGATATTGAGGTCTGCTGCCACGCGGTCGCTGTGGGCGGCCTTGACGGCTTCCACGCCCTCTGGGTCAGCCGTGTGCTTCGCCGGGTAGCAATAGACCATATAATCCGCCTGCAGCGTGTTCGTCAGATACATCAGCCACTGCAGGAATTTGGCGCGGTGCGGGCTGCCGGGCGTGGCCGCGAGGCCTGCATCCATATGCTTTTCCGCCAGATAAAGGCAGATGGCCGGGCTTTCGAACAGGACTGTGTCACCGTCCACCAATGTCGGGATGCGCCCTGCCGGGTTCAGCTTCAGATAATCCGCGGATTTCTGCGCCTCTGCCTTGCGGTCCACCAGCTCAAGCTCAAACGGGGCACCGATGTGCGCCAGCACAAGATGCGGCGCGAGGCTTGCGTTGTTTGGATAGTAAAACAGGCGGTACATGTTTGGGGCTCCTGCCATCATCAAAAAAGAAAGGCGCTCCGGTTGGGAAGCGCCTTACATTGCATCTCACTGGTACCGCCTAGCGGGTCGGGACCGGAATGTCGCCGCGGTAGTCGTAGAAACCGCGGCCCGTTTTGCGGCCAAGCCAGCCAGCTTCGACATATTTCACCAGAAGCGGGCAGGGCCGGTATTTGCTATCCGCCAGGCCGTCATACAGCACCTGCATGATGGAGAGACACGTATCCAGGCCGATAAAGTCAGCCAGTGTCAGCGGGCCCATCGGGTGGTTTGCGCCCAGCATCATGGCGTCATCAATGGCTTCCACGCTGCCCACGCCTTCATAAAGCGTATAGATGGCTTCGTTGATCATCGGCATCAGGATGCGGTTGACAATGAAGGCCGGGAAGTCTTCGGACACCACAGTGGTTTTCTTCAGCTTCTCTGTGAACACATGGAAGCGGTCGAAGGTCTCTTCACTTGTGGCGATGCCCGGGATCAGTTCCACCAGCTTCATCACAGGCACGGGGTTCATGAAGTGAACGCCCATGAACTTTTCTGGCCGGTCGGTGGATGCGGCAAGGCGGGTGATCGCGATCGAAGACGTGTTCGACGCCACCAGCGCGTCCGCCTTAAGGTGCGGGCACAGTTCCTTGAAGATGGCGGTCTTGGTTTTTTCGTCCTCGACGGCGGCTTCGATCACCAGGTCACACTTGTTGTGGGCGGCCAGCGTGTCAGCGAGCGTGATGCGCCCAATCGCGGCGTCCATGTCGGCGGCCGTGATCTTGCCCTTGGTAACCTGACGTCCCATGTTGCCCTTGATCACCTCGAGCCCGGCCTCCGCGCGGTCCATCGAGACGTCGGAGAGCACCACATCCATGCCTGCGAGCGCGCAGACGTGGGCGATCCCGTTACCCATCTGGCCAGCGCCGATAATCCCTACCTTATCAACCATGATATTCTTTCTATGCCACGTGTTAAGCCGTGACTTTTTCTAACATATTTTTTGTAACAGGGGCAAAAAAGGGCGCGCAAGTTGTGCGAATTTTCGTCGCACTGGCTGCACGCCCTTCAGAAAAGTTTAGCCGAGGGCTTTTTCAAGCGCAGGTACGGCCTCAAACAGGTCAGCCACAAGGCCATAGTCCGCCACCTGGAAAATCGGGGCTTCTTCGTCCTTGTTGATCGCAACGATGATCTTGCTGTCTTTCATGCCTGCCAGGTGCTGGATCGCGCCGGAGATGCCGACGGCGATATAAAGCTCTGGCGCCACGATCTTGCCGGTTTGGCCAACCTGGTAATCGTTTGGCACGAAGCCGGCGTCCACAGCTGCGCGGGATGCGCCAACGGCGGCACCGAGCTTGTCAGCCACAGCGTCGATGATCTTGAAGTTGTCGCCGGAACCCATGCCGCGGCCACCGGAGATGATGATCTTGGCGGAAGTCAGCTCAGGGCGATCAGACTTCGAAAGCTCGGCGCCCACGAAGGAGGACACGCCAGCAGCTGGTGCGGCGGCGATGCTTTCAACGGCGGCGGAACCGCCTTCAGCGGCTGCCTTGTCGAACGCGGTGCCGCGAACGGTGATCACCTTTTTGGCGTCAGCGCTTTGCACGGTCGCGATGGCGTTACCAGCATAGATCGGACGCTTGAAGGTGTCAGCGCTGACAACCTCGATGATGTCGGAAATCTGCGCAACATCGAGGGCTGCGGCCACGCGTGGCAGGAAGTTCTTGCCGGACGTTGTGGCAGGCGCGAGGATCGCGTCGTATGCGTCTGCAACAGACAGCACAACAGCGGCCAGTTCTTCCGCCAGCGGGTGTGCGTAAGCTGCATCGTCAGCCACAAGCACTTTGGACACACCGTCGATCTTGGCGGCGGCCTCTGCGGCAGCGCCGCAACCGGAACCAGCCACCAGGGCGTGCACTTCACCAAACGCTTTGGCAGCCGTAACGGTTGCAAGCGTTGCGTCTTTTACCGACGCGTTATCATGTTCTACAACTACGAGAGCGGTCATTAGATTACTCCCTTTTCTTTAAGCTTGCCCACCAGTTCCTCAACGCTTTCAACCTTGATGCCAGCTTCGCGTTTTGGAGGCTCTTCAACTTTGATGGTGGTCAGGCGCGGCGCCATTTCCACGCCATAGTCGCCCGGGGTCTTCTCGTCGATCGGCTTGCGCTTCGCTTTCATGATGTTTGGCAGCGTTGCGTAGCGTGGCTCATTCAGGCGCAGGTCTGTGGTGATGACAGCCGGAAGGTTCAGCTTCACGGTTTCAAGGCCGCCGTCGATTTCCCGCGTTACATTCACGCTTTCGCCGTCTGCGGCAACTTCAGATGCAAACGTGCCCTGCGGCCAGCCCAGAAGCTGTGCCAGCATCTGGCCGGTCTGGTTGCAGTCGTCATCAATCGCCTGCTTGCCCAGAAGCACGATGGAAGGATTTTCTTCCGCCACGATGCCTTTGAGGATTTTCGCAACCGCGAGAGGCTCGGTCTCGCCGTCATATTCAACCAGGATGCCGCGGTCGGCGCCCATGGCAAGGCCAGTACGCAGGGTTTCCTGAGCAGCCTTCGGGCCAACGGAGACCACAACGATCTCTTCCGCCTTGCCGGCTTCCTTGAGGCGGATTGCTTCTTCGACAGCAATCTCGTCAAAAGGGTTCATGGACATTTTAACGTTTGCGAGCTCAACGCCCGTATTGTCGGATTTAACGCGAACCTTCACGTTATAATCGACGACCCGTTTTACGGGGACCATGATCTTCATGGGGTTCTTTCTCCCAAATTTTGTGCAGGGCAACAAAGCCCCTGAGAACCTTGGTTGACTAGGCCGGGGCAATCAGGCCCCAACCCTTGGAAATATTAGGGGTACACAGCGTTAAACCAGATAAAAACCCGAGTCAATGCGGTGCAGCATTTTGCGCACCGCCGTAACGTCAATCGGGGTTATCGTGTTGCGCCGGGCACCCACAAAACGTCCGAAGCACCATCCTTGTTGAGGTGCCTTGAAAGGACAAATAGGTGGTCCGAGAGACGATTCAAATATTTTATCGCCGCCGGATTGATCGCAACCTCGCGGGCAGCCTTGATGGCATGCCTTTCGGCGCGCCGGATGACCGTGCGCGCCAGGTGAAGGTGCGCGCTGGCCGAAGATCCGCCGGGCAGGATGAAGCTGGTGAGCGGCTGCATGTTCTCGTTCATGCGGTCGATCTCTTCCTCAAGGCGCGTCACCTGCGCGTCCGTCACCCGAAGCGTCATCTCACCGGGGGTGAAATCTTCGCCGGGGGTTGAAAGGTCAGCGCCCAGGTCAAACAGTTCGTTCTGGATGCGCGCCAGCATCTGGTCGGCGGGGCCAGAGGTTGTCAGGCGCGCCAAGCCGATCACCGAATTGGCTTCGTCCACCGTGCCGTAGGCCTCGATGCGGGCGTTGTCCTTGGCCACGCGCTCTCCGCCCGTGAGCGAGGTTTCGCCGCCGTCGCCGCCGCGCATGTAGATTTTGGTCAGCTTCACCATGCGTGCCGCCTAAAGCGTAAAGGCAAACAGGGCAAAGAAGACAATGGCCAGCGCCTGGGCGCCCACGCGGGCCTGCATCAGCTTGTTGCCATACTTCTTGTTGAACTCACCGCCCTTCGCCATGGAGCCAAAGCCCGCGAACAGAATGAAAAGGGTGATCAGCATGAACAACATGCCGAGAACGAGGAAAATAAACATATGCGCTGTCTCTCAATTGCGTTTCGCCCACTATAAACCAGTACGGGCACGGGGCAATATCAGACCGCCCGGTGCGACAAATTTGTGCGATGGCCTGGGGCGCACACCGGGTAGTGTCCCGCTATCGCTAAAATTGTCCGCATCTCTTTCTTTCAGTTGCCCTGAAGGCGTATGATCTACGCCGACGACATGTTGGATTGAGGGGAAGGGCATGACGGGCGTGAAAATGCTGGCTTTTGTCGGGTTTGTGCTCATGGCGGCGGGGCTGATAAACGGCTATCAGGCGAACCATGAAATGGAAAGCAAGATGAAGCAGTTGGTGGCGAATATACAGCCGATACTGCCCAAAGAGAGCGACAATGGCGCGCTGCTACTGGAAAGAGTGACATATGATCACAAGGGACTGACCATGTTTGGCCGCTTGTTGATCGATGACGGTGGGATAAGCCCGCACCGGCTGCAAAGCGAGCTGCGCGCCGCGGGACGGTTGCCGCTGTGCGACCATCCCGGGATCGTCGCCCTGATGGATATGGGGGCGGAACTGAGAATGGAACTCTCTACCCGCGACAACCGCAAGCTCTTGAACCTGAAGGTTGACAGGAAACAGTGCGCGGCTGCCTAGCCGCAAGCCCCTGACAGCAACTGCTCCGCAAGCATCTTTGGATCGATACCGCTTTCCCTGAGGCTTTCAAGCGTCACGGACTTATTCCTTTTCGCGAAGCGTTCGCCGTGCTCGTCCAAGAGTAAGCCGTGGTGGTGATAGATGGGCGTCGGGTACCCCAGCAGCTTTTGCAGCACAATGTGGATATGGGTGGCGTGGAATAGGTCCTCGCCGCGAATGACGTGGGTGATGCCCTGGTCGGCATCGTCCACGACCACAGCCAGGTGATAGCTGACACCGATATCCTTACGGCCGATCACCATGTCA
>JBNKYQ010000074.1:0-12032 GCA_050300975.1 Kordiimonas sp. | reverse complement strand
GGAACGCCACGAGAGGTGCCATGGAGCAGAGACCTGGAATAATAATCAGGCTTTGGGTGAGAGTGTGTTGCGTAAATTTTTTGTAGTGGGGTCGGGTATTGCCTCGATCATGTTGCTGCTGTTGGCGGCAGCCAGTGTTCAGGCAAGAGACAAACAATCTTCTCAAGTAGAAGTATCAAGAGCGGCGACTGTATACGGCACTGTCTGGGGGCAGACACTGGCGCAGGACGGTACCGGCTTCTATAATGAAGTTTTCAATGAAATTGCGGCTATCCCGGACGGGGCGGCCAATTATAAATTGATGCCATATCGGCGCGCCCGCGCGCAGTTTTTGGCTGATAAGTCCGCTTGCCTGTATCCATCGGCACGCGCGGTTCTTGCGTCGGGTGGCCACCACGGGGGTGACGGACTGGTTGAGACCGAAGCGGTTTTTATGGCTCAGGAACATCTGTTTACAGCCGCAGGCGTGGAACCGCCCAGGTCGCTGGCTGACCTCAAAGGCAAGACTGTGGCAGTGCCCACGGGGTCGGTCATGTTCAAGCTGTTGGCGGGCACAGGCGCACGGCTGATCTCGGTCAATGACGAGACCGCAAAAGCCCAGATGCTGATTACCGGCCGAGTGGATATCATGTCAGGCATGCTGCCGAACGAGCACCTGATCTTCCAGTCGCTCGATACGCGGATGGCGTCCTACGATAGGGATTTCGCGCTGATCGACGCCGGGGTTGGGGTGGTTTGCCATGACACTGAGGCCAACCGGGCCTTTGTTGAGAAGGTCAATCGCAGGATCGTGGAACTGCAAGCATCTGCGGACTTCCAGGGTCGGCTGGCTTCAGCTGGTATCATGGAAACACCATACGTGGGCGCGGCGGACCTGAACGACATTGCACCAGCGGCAGGATCGAAGCTTCGTTTTGTGCATCCCGGGAGACGGGTACCCTTTAGTAATATTCGCTGATATAGTTGTCTGTTCATGCACCGGGGGGATGTGCGAAAGGGCTGATTGCCGATGATGCGCGCTGCCGCATTGATAGTTGGAGTTTTGGGACTGGCGTGGACCCAGTTCCCTCCCGCGCGCGCGGACAACGCCACAGTGCTGGCGGTCGCCAGCCCGGCGGATGGTGATATCTACGGCACCGGCTGGGGCATGACCCTGGCGCTAGACGGCACAGGTTTCTACAACGATGTGTTGAAGGCGGTCTTGGCGGAAATGGAGACGCCCAAGGCGTACCAACCGCTGCCCTACAAACGGGCCAAGGTGGATTTCAGAGGGAACGCCGGTAGCTGCCTCTATCCAAGCGATATCAGCCATATGGCACGGGGCAAGGAAATCGATGTCCCGGAGAACTATATCCAGGCGGCCCCGCTTATCTGGGTGGAGAGCCATATCTTCAGCCGCTATGGCGAACCTCCTCTGGCGTCGCTGGAGGCGCTCAAGGGGCGCAAGATTGCGTACCCCAACGGCTCTGCACTGCCGACCTTTCTTGAAGAATATGGTGCCAGGTTCCTGCCGACCACCACCGAGACGGCAAAGGCCCGAATGCTGGTGGCTGGGCGGGTTGATCACATGTCCGGGTCGCTGCCGGACAATATCTTTGTCTTCAAATCCATGGGGCGACCTCTGCCGCCTTATAATCCTGACCTGGCGTTGGCTCGTGTCGGCGTCACTGTGGTTTGCCACGACACCGCGGAAAACCAGATCTTTGTTGGTGCTTTCAATGACGCCCTCGCGCGGATCTTGGCTTCAGGTGACATGGCTGCAGTGTTTGAAGCGTCAGGCGTGGACCTGCGTTTCATGCCAAAGCCGTGAAATGCTTGCCAAGTTTTGGCCTTCTTGTGGTAATAATGTCAGGCTGCTAGCGGTAAGGGACGACCATAGTATTGAGTGCCAGAGCTGAAATCCATTCAGGCACCTTCCGCCATAGCTGATTTCTTTCTGCACAAACGGAGAATGTGAAATGGCGACGATCAAAAAAATTGCGACAGCTTGTATTCTGGGACTGACGGCCCTTTCGGTGGCCACACCCGCTTCCTTCGCTTTCGATCATCATGGCGATGAGAAGAAGCATGAGAAGATGAAGAAGGATCACAAGGACAAGCACGAGAAGATGATGGGTGACGGGGCGATGGGCCCTGAAGCTGCAGAAATGAAAAAACGCCACCATGAAGAATGGCAGGCCATGATGGCGCGGCACAAAGAAGCCATGAAGGGTATGAAAGACAAGTCCAAGGACGAAAAGAAAGAGATGAAAGCCGCCCAGAAGGCTGAAAAGAAAGAAATGAAGGAACGCCATAAGGCCGAATGGAAGGCGCTCAAGGAATCCATGGGCAAGGGCGATGACGACGATGACGGTGACGAAGACGACGGTTAAGTCCGGCGAGATACTCTCATAAAAGGCGCCCCGTGATCTTGCCTGATTGCGGGGCGTTTTCTGTTTGTCGCAGGCAAGGTGCATTCTGTCGCAGCACACGTGACGACAAACGCACTTCGTCGTATCCAGAATACACAAGCACCCGAGAAATGACAGCTTTCGAAATCGAGACGGTGTTCTGAGTTTCAGGGTTGAGTTCAAGAATAACAACACGGCCCAAGTGACGACCCCCGAGTGACCGCAGCGAGTGGTTTCCTGCCTGAGCTACCAGATTTGAAAACCTGTTTCCTCCCTGATCATGGCGCCAAATTGGCGCCATGATTTATTTAGGGCTGGTATTGTTTCCGGAAGGAAACGGAAGGCTGTGATGCCATGAAGGCTCACAGCCCTCCTTTGTGCCAAGCTCGTTGATGGGGGTAACCAGATTGGCACATGTCATCCTTATAACGCGGTCAGGTGAATTTGTATTCCTTTTACTGAATCATCACTGAATAGTGACACGCGTTCCAGTTGTGTGCCTGCAGTCAAGGCCAAGGAGGCTGAAACAAGAAGCCGGAAAAGAGGAGGTGGCCGGAACGCAGGGCTTGGATGGGTGTTCTGCGTCCCGGCCAAAGGTCAGTGCCCGAGGCAAGATCGAAGGGCTGGTAAGCCTGCTGCGTCCAAGGGGTGGGAGGATCAATGCAGCAGACGATGGTCCTGGCGCCTTCGGGCGCAGCTAAAGGGGGGAAGCTGCAGCCTGACCAGCAAGTGTCTGATGCTATAACGAGTGGGGGCACCCATTTGGG
Organism: Kordiimonas sp.; assembly: GCA_050300975.1. Lineage (GTDB taxonomy): Bacteria > Pseudomonadota > Alphaproteobacteria > Sphingomonadales > Kordiimonadaceae > Kordiimonas. Next base: position 8,875 of record JBNKYQ010000074.1, on the reverse strand, counting down.
AATCTCGCGGGTCACTTTTTTGCAAGTGCTTGGGCGACAGTCTGTTTTTTGCGTCGGCATCTCCGCACGCCACGCCCGGGGGCAGCGCGGACAGGCGGGGAGATGCCTTGCAAGAAGCCCCTGGCCGGCTTGAGCGCGCGACCGATTGGGGTGCAACTGCCGATGAGCGCAGTGGTCGGTACCCATATGTCGGCAAGCCGAAAGGGTAACCGCGGTGGGCGCGCATGGGGGAGGATAGCGCGCCAGCCCGGGGATTTTGTGACGACAGAGGCTTCCGGCCCACGGTGGCCTGGGGAAGGTGTCTGATCACGCGTCCCACCGCATTCATCGGTGTCGGTGACATAAAATTACGAAAAACGTAATTATATGTCAATCCCATAATTACGAAAAGTGAAACTCGCTAGCCAAGGCGCACCTCATGCGCCTTCGGCTGTTCTGACTGTCATCAGTCAGTGATGCGAGATGGGCTTGATGTGGTTTGCTAGAGAGAAGTCGGTTTGGGCGCACGCCGCTGATGCACCCACATTACAGACGCCACCACATCGCTGATGCGCAGCACATCCGTGCCGTTGCCATCCGCACCGGGCATCAGGTCTGATAGCAGGCTGAAACGCCAGCTGCTGAAATCAGGGTTGGGCGTGTCGGGTAGGGGGACCAGCCAGTCTTCGCCACTGTCGGTTTTGGTATATTGCCGAAGCGCCCGCTTGCCGTCTCCCAGGTCCATGAGCAGCAGGGCGCCAGGGGCCACCGGTGCATAGTGATGCTTGGGGTCGGCGGCGATCACAAGGCTGCCAGGCGAGATTTCCCGGGCCATCGACGCATCCCCCATGACATAGCAATAGAGGCCTTCACCTGTGCTCGCATCCGGCGGAAGGGGCACGGAGGTGAAGCTGATGTCATCGGGCAGCGGGGCAAGGGTGCCGCCCCCCGTCAGGCTGCCCAGAAGCGGAAGCCTGCCGTCTTCACCAGTGTTGACAAATGTCTGCTCCCCGGCTTTCAGGCTTTCAAGTAGGGAGGGGGCATTCATGCCCAGAAGCTGGCTGAGCGGCAGGATCTCGTCCGCCTGCACGCCGCGTGCGCCTTTGAGAATATCGGTCACCCGCGGTGCCGGAATCCCAAGGGCCTCCGCTGCGTCCTTCAGCTTATACCCCCTGTCCTTGAGGGTGGCTCGTATCCAGTCTTGTTTTGGCATGTCAAGAGCAATATTACGAATTTTGTAAAAAATGTCACGCAGTTTTTACGATCTTGGCTTGAATAAAATTACGAATATCGTAATTATAATTCCATGATTGAGTCGAAATACAGCACTAGATGGATGTCTCTCCGCCGTGGGCTGGGCGGGCGTCCCCAGGAAAACAGGGGTGCCCATGCGCGCCCTTCAGAGCAAAGAGCTTGGTCATTGCCGCCTGATCGCCCCTTCTCGCGCGGCATAGCCGTGCAGGAAGCTTGCGCTGTGTTGGGCATTCTGGTGTGCCCGCTGGCGCTGACGTTTTGGGGAGGATTCGTTGGCTGAGTTTCCCGCCCTCCCGATTTTCACAGACGCTTATCTGGCTGATACCAGGCACCTGACGGCGGAAGAGCACGGCGCTTACCTGCTTCTTCTGATGTGTGCCTGGCGGACGCGCGGCTGTGCCCTCAAGGACGATGACCGGTTCCTGGCTCGAAGCGTTGGGGTGACCTTGCCGCGCTGGCGCAAGCTGCGACCTGTGGTCGCTGACTTCTTCACCGTTGAAGACGGCTTGTGGCGGCAGAAAAAGCTGACTGAGGTCTACAAAGGCGTGGAAACGAGGGTGGCGAAAAACCGCGCCAATGGCGCCAAGGGTGGTCGGGCGAAAGCCGCCCGCGCATCTACCGATCGCCAGGCAATCGCTACAGCCAAAAGGCTACCAACCAAAACCAGAATCCAGACTCCAGAACCAGTAGCCGATGAGCTGCCTGAAGCAGGGATGGCCCTGGCTGATATTGCTGCTGCGGCGGGGCTTGATCTGGTGGGTCTTGACGCAAGCGAGCCGCTCAAGTGGCAGGCCGCGGGGGCGGACCTCAGCCGAGATATCCTGCCGACGATTGAGCGCCTGTGCAGGCGGGAAAAGGCGAAAGCTGGCCGGGTGCCGGGTTCTCTTGCCTATTATGGTGCCGCCATCCTGGAGGCGCGCGACAAACGCCTAGGCGCCACCCGGGCAGGGCGAGCACACGGCCAGGCCTTTCCTGCTGCTCCAGCGAAACGGCGGTTCGATCCAACGTCACCTGACGATTGGCGCCTCTTCCTGGGCGACGCTAGTAGTCGCTTCAGGGGTGACTATCTGGCCCGTCACTGGCGGATTGGGCCTGACCATCCGGTTTTTCTGCCCCGCAGCCTGGGGGGTGATCCCACAGTTAAGCCGAACGCATCCATTCCAGACGCCATCATGGCGGAATACGGCTCGCTTTGGGGCTGGGCGCAGCCGGCGAAGACACACAAAAATCAACCAACCACACGACAGGAGGTACCATGACCCTGCTAATACGCGCGCGGCCAAAGAAGCCCGCCATGACGCACAGATCCCTGCGCACCACAGCCCTTGATATTTTTGATGAAGCCGCCTGTGCCTGTGCGGGAAGCGGCCGCCTTGCACCCCCCACACGCGACGATATTGCGCCGCGCCTTGAGATGCGGTTTGTTTCTGCCAGCTGGACCCTCCGCCGCCTGCCGGACCGGGAAGCGGGTTTTATGCGCATGCGGGGTGCCCTATGGCCGGAGACGGCGTCAGAACCCGGAACCTATGCGCGGGAAAGCCTGACCAGTTTCCAGGCCCGAAGGCGGGTGCGCATCACTGCGGTCGAGATCGACCAGATGCAGCCGACACTGGATCTCTTGCTGTTGCTGCCGGAAATTGAAGACAGGCAGCTTCTATTCTGGGCCGCGTGGCATCAGGACGGCGAGTGCAGTACACGTATTCCGTGGGCCAAGGTGCGGCGCAGCCTGGACGTATCCTGGTCGCGCTGGACCTTGAAACGACGCTATGACGGCGCCTTGCTCTGGCTTGCTGGACTCGTTGAAATGCAGGGCAGGCAACGGTCCGGGGACGGCATGGCGGGGCGGAATTTCAACACAGGTTCAAATAGGCCGTAGCGTCAGGCGGGGCTGCTGTGTATAGTGGCGTGGGGGCGCGATAGCGGGTCAATGACAATTTTAAATTGGTAGATACTATGTGGAAAATTTTGATTTCCGCGGCCGTGTTTTTTAGTTCATTTGGCGCCGCTTATGCACTTCAGCCCGCTGCGGAGGGTTCAGCCGTTCCTGTGCTTAAGGACCTGAAGCTCCAGCGCAGCGCCTTTCCTGCGACCCTGTCCGCCGATTGCAGCTATATCGACGACAAATACAACATGACCTGCAGCTTCTTCGTTAGCCGTGTGGCGGCGCAGAAAAGCGACAAGCGCGTCAACGACATGCTGCTCAGGATGTACAAGGACCGCACGCAGGAGGAATGGCAGGACCACCCGATTTGCGCGGCACCTGAAGTGAAGGATATCGATCGCCACATCAAGGTCATGAAGTTCCAGAAGAAGATCGGCAGCACGGAAGAGCAGATGATCCGCAGGCAGGCAAAGCCCGCCATTGCCTTCTGTGCCGATCCGACGCTCGAGAATTACAAGACCTACCTGAACACGCTGGCAAATGAGGTCAGCTGCAGCATGAGCACGTCGGTTGAGCGGGTGACCATGCGCTATAACGCGGACCGTCAGTCCTGGAATGGGATTTTCGAGCCGAAAAGCAAGCAGAAGCCTTTGACCGAATATATCGTCAAGCTTGATTCCGTGACCGGCCAGGTTGGGCAGCGCCTGATTTTCATGGTGGACCAGGTGCTGCGACCTCAGGGCGGTGGTCGCCCCCAGAAGTTGACCTACCGCGCCAAGCGGTCGGATGAGAAATACTATTGTGGTTATGTGGACTGGTAAAAGTCCCAAAGTCCGCAGAAATCTGGCAATCTTCACCAGTTTTTAACGATGTAGGCGAACAGTGTGGGGATGGATGCCTATTCGTCTCTCAGTTCTGCGGGTCAGTTTGAAGCAATGCTGGCCTATTGGCGCCGCCTTCAAAAAGAAGAAGGCGGCATACCCCGGCGTTCGAGTCTGAACCCGGTAGCAATCCGCGATCTGCTGCCATTCATCTTCTTGCTGGAGCGCCGGGCGCCGGATGACCTTTTGGTCCGCTTGGCAGGAACCGCGCTTGACGCGATATCGCCGATGCCGATGACCGGCGCCAACTATCTGGACCTTTGCCCGGAGGAAACCCGGCCGATGGTGTCTGACATGGTCACAGCTGTTGTCACACATCCTTGTGGGCACCGTTTCAAGCGCGAGGCAACTTTTCACAATGGCAAGTCGCACCAAATCACAACGCTTTCCCTGCCGATGACGTCAGAGGACGGCGAATGTCGCTATATGGTGGGGGTGTCGGCCAGCAAGACCGACCTGCTGCCATCGAACATCGAGCCGGGGCGGTATGTCGCTGTCAAAATTCTGCAAAGTGAGTTTGTCGATCTGGGCTTCGGAATTCCAGACATGCCCGAATTGGGCTGATCCAGTTTCTATGCCACCCCCAGGCTCCATACAAAGGCGCCACCCAAAAGGGTGAAAAACGCTATCACCCCAATCAACACCAGCAACCCATGCGCTGGCTGCGCATTTGTGCACGACTGTTTCATCACGTCCTCCCAAGCCCAATTGGCGACACAATACAAAAAAAAATAACGCGAGAAAAGCCTTAGATGTCATGATCAAAGGGCGAGGTTTTTGGGAAATTTCGATGGCAGAATAAGTGGTTGTCAGGAGCGCCTTTGTGGGCGGGCGGTGGCGTCCTCTAAATTAATTTTGAAAAAGCTAGGATTTTAGCAAAAAAACACTTGCACCGACCCTGCCTGCTATTGCAGGGTAGGGATAGCCATAGTGACCGAATGTAGCTGGCCTCCAGGATCCTGAACCTGGGGCCAGCTTTTTCTTTTTCCGGACGCTTTTTCTTTTTCCAACCACGACCAAATTCTTTGGCCAAATCCCTTTCCGGCCACCGCCACATCCCTTTCCGAACCATCGCCCAATCCTTTTCCAGCCACCGCCAAATCCTTTCCCTGCCATCGCCACATCCCTTTCCGGTCAGTGCTGAATTCGATTTCAGGCCACCCGCTCAATCTTGGGGCGGCTGTCGCTGCCCGCTTCAGGCTTGCCTTCCGTGCGAGCAGTCGTTGGCCCATTCCCTGACCTGGCCCCTGACCTGGCCCCTGGCCCGTCCCCTAGTCTGCTCCCTGATGTCTGCCCCTTGATATCTGTCCTTTGCCGCCATGACGCATGAGGGACTGGCCAAGACCGACTTCTGCCACTATGATTGCCTTGAGGGATCAGCGAGGCCCCCGCAGAACAGATGCCGCAAAATCGGCACATCAGGCAAACACGACAAACAGGCACCTATGACCAGCGCCCACACATCCGATATTCACTTCACCCGCGGTGCGGGTGCCCTTGGTGTGGCCCCGTCCCGTCAGGTTGACGCTTTCATCACGCTCTGGCGCCAGCTGGCGCGCGAGCAGGGGGTGAAGTGCGTGCCGCGGAAGCAGGCTTTCACCATGCAGCGGCTGAAGCCTTTCCTGCCGAATTATTTCCTGGCGGAATGGACCGGCGACGACCTCCAGAACCGGCTTGTGGGCTCTGCGCTTGATGACCAGATGGGGCGCCGGATGACGGGCGAGAGCTTCCTGGCCTCCTATGAAGGTCTCCAGCACGACTATTTCAAGGCCTTCTGGGCGCAGCTGGTGGAGATGCCATGCGGCGTGACCACGCGGCGAACCGTTCATACAGGGGGCGAGACCACACTGCGGCTGAGTGGTGTATCGCTACCTGTTGCCGATCAGACAGGGCAGGTGCGCTACCTGTGCGGCGTGGGCGACATCGCGCGCGATTTCCATCACGGTGCCCCGACCGCCAGTGGCCGCCAGGTTTATATCGACCATGTCCAGTATCTGGACCTGGGCTTTGGCCTGCCATCTGAAGTGCCGGACCCATCCGCCTTCAACGCAGCGACCGACCGCGCGCTGGCCTCGGCATCAGCCTGTTAAGCACCACTTAAAGTTTCTTCGCTAGGCTTTCATGTGGGGTCCTTCTTGGTCGGGCTGGAAGTGGCGGAGCGATGTTCGTGCGAAAAATTGGATGGGTTTTCCTTCTGGAGTGCCTGATGACGCTGACTGCGCGTGCGTGGGCAGTTGAGGACAAGCCTGTGGTTCTTTGGTACGGCGGCGACTATCCGCCCACCTTCATTGCCCGCGGCGAGATGAAACGGCAAGGCTACGGCGACCGCATTCTAAAGGACCTCATGCGCTATACGCCCGAATACCGCCACGAGTTCGTGCCCAGCACCTTCAACCGCGGCCTCTCGGCCCTCAGGGACCGTGACAACGCTTGCCTTTATGGCGTCTTGAAAACGCCGGAGCGGGAGGCTTTCGTCTCCTATTCCGAGCCCCTCTCGTCAACCCTGCCGAACCGGGTGATCGTGCGGCGCGACCGGGCGGCAATCATGCGGCCTTACCTCAATGATGGCGGCGAAATTGTGTTGGACAGCCTGCTTTCAAGCGCAGACCTGATGGTCGGCCTGGTGACAGACCGCTTCTACAGCCCGCAGATCAATGCCGGGCTGAAGGCGCACAAAAGCCGCATGCCCCATGTGGAAATGCCGGACCCGCGCTATGGCCGCCTGCTGGCACGCGGGCGGATCGATTATACCTTCGGTTTCCCCTATGAGGCCGCGTTCAAGTTCCGCGAGCTGGGGGATCCCAACGGCTTCATAACCTTCCCGGTGGCGGGCGAAGTCAGCCTCATGGACAGCCATGTGGGGTGCGCGGACAAGCCGCTTGGACGCCAGATCATCGCCGCCGTCAACCGCGCCGCCCGCGAAGCCGGGGCGCCCGAGGCCTTCAATCATTATTTCGAACAATGGCTGGACACAGCCGCCCGCGCCGACTTCCGCCGGGCCCTCAGTGAACGCAACTGAACATTTGTTGAAAACGCCTATTGCGCGAGAATCTGCTTTCCGATACCCGTTAAGGTTAGGTTAACCAGACACCCGATAGGGTGCTGTCTGCTCGAGACGGAATACTGAACGGATATGCTGATGCGCTTCCCCATTCTGGGTGCCATAACCCTTGTGGCGTCCTTCATCACTGGCGACCCGGCGGTGCATGCCGAGCCCTCAATGGGCGCAGGCAAGGAAGGCAAGGTGAAGGCCAGCATCTGGGCCGATATCCCGGCGACCCTATCCGATAGCCCACAGGGCAGCGCGTCAGCCCAAGGCAGCGCTTCCACCAAGGGCGAGAATCCGACCATTTTCTGGCATTTCGACCATAACCCACCGCTGTTTATCCGCCGAGGGCCGGACGCCGGTGCGGGCGTGGGGGACCGTATCCTGGGCTATATCGAAAGCCGCCTGCCAGCCTACCGCCATGTGGAGGTGGAGGCTGTGCTGAACCGGTCGATGCAGGAACTGGCGTCGCGCACGGATGTGTGCATCGCGGGCATGTTCAAAACCGCCGAGCGCCAACAGGTCGCGGCCTTCACCGATCCGCTGTTTCGCCTGCTGCCGAACCGCCTTATTGTGATGCGGGAACACGCGGACGTGGTTCAAAACTTCATGGACAGCTCTGGCGCTGTGGACCTGCCGGCTTTTGTGCGCACAAGCGGCCTTATGCCTGGCGTGATCAAGGACAGGGCCTACAGCCCCGCCATCAACGCGCTGATCACAGACGTGGCGAATGACGTGGCCATGGTGCGTGTGCCGCACCCGGGCTTCGCCAAGCTGATGCTGCATGGCCGGTTCGATTATACCTTCGGTTTCCCGTTCGAAGCCGCTTACCAGTTCGCCCAAAACGGCAGGGGCGACGAATATCTTTCCTTCCCCATCCAGGGTGAAGCCAAGGTGATGGACGGCTATTTCGGCTGTTCGGACACGCCGTTCGGGCGGGAAGTGGTGGCGGAGGTCAACGCGATCGCGCACGACAAACATACCACCCAGGTGTTCGACCAGATCTTCAGCCCCTGGACTGGACTGCAAAGCCAGGCAGAGGCCCCCGCAACCACCGAGGATTAGGGCGCTCAGGACACAGTCCAGCCCCAGCTGATGTCCATGTCTGACAGCGCTTCGAGATAGTCATCAAGTGTGATCAGCCCGACGCACGCGGTGGCGCCGGTGGGCAGCGCCGCACCTGCGGTGAAGCGGTTTGCCAGCCGGTTGGCGAGAATGATGGCGGGCATGCACGGAATGTAGGGTCCGTCGCCTGACCGAGCCGTCAGGTCGAAGCGCATCTCTTTCACCTTGCCGTCCTTCGCCTTACCGCGGGCGCGCAGGTAAAAGGCGCTGACGTCACTGCCCAGCATGTCAAACAGGAAGGATGCCTTCAGAAGCGTGCCTGCCCACGGCCTGAGGCTTCTGATGATCCGGGCGCACCAGCCACGAAAGCCCCCAAAGCCCGATGTGCAGCAAGGGAAGCTCAAGCCCCGCGTAGAAACGTTGGGTCTTCATGCCCGGGTAGCGCTTCGGGAACAGGCTGAGGTCCGGGATGTCGCAGTTGGAAAGATAGCGCGTGCCCACATGTGGGAAACTGTGCGCATGCAGGCCCTGCCAGCCGAAGGCTGGTTTCATCTGCCCGCCCTCCAGCCGGTTGAACGCCTTGCCGGTATAGCCCAAAATCGCGGCGGTGGTGGCAAGCCCGCGCGTGGTGGCCTGCGCAGTGGTGATGCCGTAATCGATATGCTCAAGCTGCTCAAAATCTGTCGCGCAGGCGTCGACCACCGCGGCAGAAAGCGCCGGGACAGAACTGGCCCCGCTGATCACACTGACGCCCGCGGCTTTTGCCTC
>JBNKYQ010000073.1:0-12130 GCA_050300975.1 Kordiimonas sp. | reverse complement strand
AAAACAGGCCCGACTTTGCAATCAGGTCCATGTCTTCGGCCATGGCGGCACCATCCTTCCGCTCAAACATACGGGGCAGGGCGATACGGCCTTCTTTCTGGCCCACTTCAAGGAAGTGGCGCAGCGGATCGCACTTTGCTTCTGCTACATCCGGGTTGTACTTCAGGTAAAGCGGAACAGAGAAAGCTTCTGACGGGCTGCGGCCTTTCCGCCATGCCAGTCGGGCATAATGCACGGCGGCAGGGCCAGGATATTTTCTGGCCGCCGGAGAGCGTCCCGTATACCAGCTCTGGTCAAAATAAGGGTTGGGGTTGTAGCCCTTCTTTTCGCCGATGCGGACAAAGTGTTCGATTGGAGAATAACCGGAGGTACCCACGTCCGGGTATGTGGAGACATACCAGTCAGCCTGAAACAGGCCGGTTTCGCGAAGCGCTTTTATATCGCTTTTGGGCGTACGAGGGAGCAGGTTGAGTTTCTTCAGCATACCAGGATCAACAATTTGTTCGCAGCTTGGGGCATCCCCATGATGCCTCACATGTTCACTGGCAGCCACAGCCGCCGTTCATTAGTGTTTGGGAGGTGCTAACAGAGTATATGTGGGTTCGCAAGCAATGAATGCGCTGGGGTAGCGGGGGTCTTGTGCCAGCCGCTTCGCATGTTTTTCGGACAAAAGAGAACGCTCACTTCGCTCCCGGCTCTTTTTCTCCGGATCCATGGCGTCATATCCACGAGTTTTAGACTCATAGTGATAGAAGGTGATCGCCGGGCAATAGAGATTTCTCAGCCCCTGGTCGGTTGCCCGGATCGTGAAATCGATATCGTTGAAAGCCACGCCCAGGTCTTCATCGAAACCATCCAATTGCTCGAATGTTGTGCGTGTGCACGCAAGGAAGGCGCCAATAAGCGCTGAAACTTCATGGCTTAATTGGCTCAGGTGCTGATAGCCACCGCCACGCGGGCTTTCGCTATAGTGTTTCTTTACAGCAATCTGGCGCGGCTCAAGAACATAGCCGGCAAACTGGATTGTCCCATCCTCAAAAAGCAGTCGGGCGCCAACGGTGCCGACATCCTTGCGCGCAAGCTGGCCGCGCAGAACAGCGTCCCAGCCCTGCTCCGTTGCTTCGGTGTCGTTGTTCAGGAACAGAAGATAATCGGCGTCTGTTGCCCTGGCGCCAAGATTGTTGAGGGCAGACCAGTTGAAAGGCGTATCGCTTCGCACGACTTTGAGCAGGCCTGCAGACGATGCAGTGTCCAGCCACTGAAGCATGGCCTCGTCGCTGCTACCATTGTCAATCACGACAATCTCTGTCTGGTCTGGGAATGCCAGGGTAGACTGCAAGCTTTCGACGCAGTTTTTTGTCAGCTCCAGGGCATCGCGCGTGGGAATGATGACGGCGAGTTTGGGTAACGGCTCCGCGTGCGGCCAAGTGATCTGCATAAGATCCGGGGTGTCGCCGCCCCATGCGTCCCGAAGCGGCGAGGCAGATGCCGCGACCCCCACGCGTTCGAAATGGCGCTGTAGCCCGGCTGCGACGTCCTGTGGCGCTGGTGCCTTCCAGTCAGGCCCCATGTGCCAAAGCATCGCGCCGACATGGCTAAAGCCTGATGGGCCATGGGCCTCAAATGCGCGAAGCCACAGGTCGTGGTGGCGGCCGTTTCCGGCTTCCGGGGCGAAACCGCCTAGCTTGTTGAAGGTGTCTCGCCTGATGGCATAGGCGCAGGCATATCCCGGGTTCGCCAGCAGCAGATCATAATCGAAGGCCGCCTTGAATGTCGGGTTTGACGCCAGGCCGTCCAGCCCATGGGTGTCATGATCGGCGAAAAAGATCACAGCATTGGGATTGGCCTTTGAAGCCGCAACAAGATGCTCAAGGGCATGGGCTGCAAGGTTTTCATCGGGGCCATTGAAAATCAGGAGATCAGCCGGATCTCCCTCAGTGGTTTGCCCGGGGTCCAGAACATGGATATCTGGCACCGGGCTTGCCGGTGTTTGCGCGTTTTCGGGCTCAAACAGCTGCGCGTGAAGGCAGTAATCACCGATTGGCAAAGCGGCAAACTGGGTAATCTTCGGGAGCTCTGCCTCAATCCGGCTCAGGGCCTGCAAGACATCGTCCGAAGAGATATCCGGCATCCTTCTAAGTGCGGCAAGTTCGCCGAGCAGGCGGCTCAGATAGTGTTCGTGCCGAACGCTGAAATTATGCAGCGTCTGGCCGTTACAGATAGCTACCTTGCTCTCAGCATCGAATGCATGGACTACCAGCTGATCCTGGCGTGCAAGGTGTGGAGGCAAGTTCAGGTCGAGGTGAAAGCCTGACAGGCCATCGCCGCCATGGGATTCCTGAATGTTGCGGTGTTGCGCTTGTGTTCGTGCGGTTCCAACATATTCCCCGTTGACAAATATCTCGATCATCAGGCGCTTGCCGGGGCTTTGCCTGCTGATGGCGAAGCCTGAGACATGACCCGCGGAAAGGCTATCTATGCCACCGACCAGGTCGTCGGAAGGGTTCGGGGTGGCACCTGAGACTTTGTCGCGGAAACTCGCGGCCGAAATGGTCAGGCGGGATGCTTCAATAGCGCGCAGAAAACGGTCGCTCTGGACCGCCACGCTGACGCAGGAGAGCCAGTCTCCCAGCTTGTCCTGGCTGGGGGATATTCCGAAATAACGTTTGAGGCCAGCCTTGATCAGTGCCTGTTGGTCGACAGAAAAGCGGGTTAACGCAGGTAGTCGGTCAAGCAACAGGGGCTCCAGCAGGTCGCGGCGAAAGCTCTCCGAGGACAGAAGGGTAGAGCACAAGGCGAAGGGGCTGGAGCCAAGCCTTAGCGATATCTCCGTGTCATTTTCCGGGTCGCGGCCACAGCAGAGAAGATTAAAAAACCTGACATCTTCCCTGTTGCATTTTTCCGGCTTTTTCTTGAACCAGCGCCAACCCATGTGTTGCGTCCTTCAGAAAAATTTTCTTGGTCTTATAGGTAGCCGTCAGCACCGTACTTGAGGATGCCCTTCAGATAGGTGCCATAGCTGTTTTTGTAGCCCGTGGCGACCTCTTCAAGCTGGGCGTCGGTGATGAAGCCGCCGCGCCAAGCCACTTCTTCCGGGCAGGCGATCTTGAGGCCCTGGCGGGCTTCGATGGTCTGCACAAAGTGGCTGGCCTGCAGAAGGCTGTCGACCGTGCCGGTATCAAGCCAGGCGGTGCCGCGCTGCAGCTTGATCACATTCAGGTCGCCGCGCTGCAGATACACATCATTGACGCTGGTGATCTCCAGCTCGCCGCGGGCCGAAGGCTTGATCGACTTGGCAATGTCCACCACGTCCTTGTCATAGAAATAGAGGCCCGTGACTGCCAGGTTGCTTTTGGGGCTCTCGGGCTTTTCCTCGATCGACAGGGCGCGACCGTCCTTGCTCATTTCCACCACGCCAAAGGCTTCCGGGTTACCCACGGGGTAGGCGAAGACGTAAGCGCCTTTTTCCACTTTACCCGCCTGCTTCAGATATGTGGAGAAACCGGCGGCATAATAGATGTTGTCGCCCAGCGCCAGCGCAGATGGCTGCCCGGCAACGAACTGTTCGCCAATCAGGAAGGCTTGCGCCAGCCCGCCCGGGTCCGGCTGTTCGGCATAGTGAAGCTCAATGCCCCACTGCGTGCCGTCGCCCAGCAGGCTTTTGTATAGGGGCAGGTGTTCCGGACTTGAGATGATCAATATTTCCCGGATGCCGGCCAACATCAGCGTGGTCAGCGGATAATAGATCATCGGCTTGTCATAGATAGGCAACAGCTGCTTGCTGATGGCTTTGGTGATCGGATAGAGCCGTGTGCCCAAGCCACCTGCCAGAATGATACCCTTCATGGTTTCCCCCGTTTGAAAATACTCGTTACCCCATCTGGGGTGTTTCTCGCTGAGCCTAGCCCAGTTCTCCGGCTTCGGAAAGCCTGTTCACGCACAGAACCATGCTCTGTTCCCACGACGGCAAATGCACGCCAAATGTCTCGCCCAGCTTGCTGCAGTCAAGGCGCGAATTGGCGGGGCGCTTGGCAGGTGTCGGGTATTCGGCGGTGGTCAGTGCGTTGACGCTCGGGCGTTTAAGGCCAACGGCGGTAGCTGCCTCGAAAATAGCTTCGGCAAAGCCATGCCAGCTGACATCCCCCGTGCCCGCCAGGTGGTAGATGCCCGCGTATTCGTCTTTCCAACCTGCGGCGTCGATGCGCGCCAGCACGGCCAGAAGCGCATCGGCGATATCAGGCGCGTAAGTGGGGTTGCCTACCTGGTCTGCCACCACGCCCAGCTCATCCCGCGTTTTCGCGAGCCACAGCATGGTCTTGAGAAAGTTTTTCCCAAACGGGCTATAGACCCACGCGGTGCGGAAGATCATTGCCTTTGGGTTAGCGGCCATTACCGCCTGTTCGCCCTTCAGCTTGGACCGGCCATAGGCGCCTGTGGGGCCTGTGGGGTCGCCCTCGGTGTAGGGGGCATCCTTGCTGCCCGCGAAGACATAGTCGGTGGAGATATGCAGGAATGGGACATGAAGTTCGGCGGCTAAGTCCGCCAGCGCCGCCGCGCCATTCGCATTGATGGCGGTGGCCAGGGCTTCCTCTTCTTCGGCCTTGTCGACGGCAGTGTAGGCGGCCGCGTTGATGATCGCCGTGGGGCCATAGGCCGTAACCTGCGCCCGCATGCCGTCAGCGTCTGTCAGGTCGAAGTCCGGTCGCCCGGCACAGACAAGGTCAATGCCATTGCGTTTTGCCGCTTCTGAAAGAGAAAGCGCAACCTGTCCAGACGATCCGGCAACGAAGATGCGCATCACTTGCCTTTCAGGACGCCCTTGCGTTCGCCAGCGTGCTCGCGAAGCGGTGCCCACCACCATTCGTTATCCAGATACCACTGGATGGTTTTCTTGATGCCGCTTTCGAAGTTTTCCTGCGCTTTCCAGCCCAGCTCATTTTCAAGCTTGGTGGCGTCGATGGCATAGCGCGCATCATGGCCCGGGCGGTCGGTCACGTAGGTAATCTGCTCGCGGTACGGCGTGTTCTTGGGGCGCAGCTCCTCAAGAATGTCGCAGATACGCTGGACGACCTCGAGGTTGGTTCGCTCGTTCCGGCCGCCCACGTTATATTTTTCGCCCAAACGGCCTGTCGTCATGATGGTGAACAGTGCCTTGGCGTGATCGTCCACATAAAGCCAGTCGCGCACGTTAGACCCGTCGCCATAGACCGGCAGCGGTTTGCCGTCCAGCGCATTGAGGATCATCAGCGGGATCAGCTTCTCAGGCAGGTGGTAAGGGCCATAGTTGTTCGAACAATTCGAAATCACCACCGGCAGGCCGTAGGTCTCGAACCAGGCGTTGGCCAGATGGTCAGCTGACGCCTTCGATGCCGAATAGGGCGACGAGGGGTCATAGGGTGTGGTCTCTTCAAAGAGGCCTTCCGCGCCGAGTGAGCCATAAACTTCATCGGTGGAGACATGCAGGAAGCGGAAGGCCTTTTTGCCTGCCTCATCCAGCGTGTTGAAGTGGTCACGCGCGGCCTCCAGCATCTGGAAGGTGCCGACAATATTGGTCTGGATAAAGTCAGCCGCCCCGGTGATGGAGCGGTCAACATGGCTTTCTGCTGCCAGGTGCATCACGGCGTCAGGCTGATGGCGCTTGAACACGTCGTCCAGCGCGGCCCGGTCGCAAATGTCCACTTTCTCGAAATGATAGTTGGGGCTGCCCTCAATTTCCTTAAGCGTCGTCAGGTTGCCTGCGTAGGTCAGCTTATCCACATTGATCGCGGTGTGACCCAGTTCGCCCACCAGATAACGGCAAACCGCCGAACCGATAAAACCTGCGCCGCCTGTTACCAAAACTTTCATGGGTGTGATGCCTTATGCTTTGTCGTCATATGTGAAGGGCGAGTCGAAATCCTGGAACGCCTGAAGCGCCGCGTCTTTGCCCGAAAGGGTGGCGCTGGCGCGGTCAAACGGCCAATCGATCCCGAGGTCAGGGTCATCGAATGCGATGCCACTGTCGCTCTCGGGCGAGTAATAGTCGGTCACCTTATAAAGGAACTCTGTGTCGGGCTCCAGCGTACAGAAGCCGTGGGCGAAGCCCGCGGGTACCCAGAACTGCGTCCAATTGTCGGCGCTCAGCTCCACGGCCACATGATGGCCATAGGTGGGCGAGCCTTTGCGGATATCCACAGCCACATCAAGCACGCGTCCGCGTGTTACGCGTACCAGCTTGCCCTGCGCGTGCGGTGGGGTCTGGAAATGGAGACCACGGATTACGCCCACATCGCGTGACAGGGAATGATTGTCCTGCACGAAGGTCACGCCTGGCGCCACTTCTTCAAAGGCACGCGCATTGAAGGTCTCGGAAAAGAAGCCGCGCTCATCGCCGAACCGCTTCGGCGTGAAGGTAAAAAGCCCCTTGATCGGGAATTCTTCAATTTTCATCGGGCCCCCTTGCCAAATGGTTCTTGGCGAAAATAGATGTGGTATCAATATGGCCGCCTTTATATTAAAAGGATAAGGCCTTGCAAAGGCAGAGTTTTGATAATCGGGAAATGCGGCAAATATGCGCGGTATCAGGCAGCATGGATTGGGGCGGTCTCTGTACGAGGAATGCACGGACGGCATGGATGCACTGACAGCGGCAGGTTTCAGTGGCTCTGCCGCGAAACTGCTGGCTTTCTTCCCGCACGCCAGTCGAAATCCATACCAACGCATGCTGTATGCGCGCGGCTTTGACCATGGGTTTGCCTGCTTTCCGCTGAAGGCCATAGACGACGTAGAAGGCTTGCCTGCTGACTTGAAGCTGGTGCTGCATTACCACTGGCTTCACCGGGTGTTTGATGACACAAGCGGCAGCCGCACAGCAAAAAAGGCGGCTGATCACTTCCTTGATAAGCTCAAGCGCCAGAAGGATGCTGGGCACAAGATTTTGTGGACCGTCCATAATATTCTGTCGCACGCGGCGCTGTTCCCGGATGAAGAGCAGGCGCTGAGGGCAGGTGTTGCGGAAATCGCTGATGTGATTCACATAATGAACCCAGAGACGCGCGACCTTTGCCGGCGGTTTTACAGCATCAATGAAGCCAAGGTGCTTTCGGTGCCACACCCTTCTTACAAGGGCGTGTACGGAGACTATCTCTGCGCCCGCCAGGCGCGCTTCAATTTGAACCTGAACCCGGACGACAAGGTGTTCCTGTTGTTCGGCTCGCTTGGCCCACATAAGGGTACACGCCAGTTCCTGGCGGCGTTCGACCGCCTGCAGATGCGGCTTGAAGGCAAGGGCAGGGTGTTGATTGCAGGCACCCCCGGCAAAGCTACCTTCATGGAGGAAATCCTGGCCCTGACATCAGGCCGTTCCGACATGCGGCTGTTTCAAGCCCATGTTGATGACCAGGCGGTGCAGACCTTCTTCAAGGCCGCAGACGTGGCCGTGTGCCCTTATCCCATTGGCCTGAATTCAGGTGTGATGGCCACGGCGGCAACCTTCGGCAAGCCTTCTGTGGTGCCGGATATGATGGCCCGTTCGTTGCCGGGTACCGAAGCGGGGGTCTTCTCGTTTGTGCCCGGCATTATGGATAGCTGCCTTGATGCCTGCCTCGCTGCGCTTGATAAAGCCGCAGACCCAAGTGTGTCAGAGGGTTTGCATGACTGGGCATCTGCCAACAATCCAGCCGCGCTGTCTGATCGGTTCTTCACGGCGCTTGCTGGCCGCCTGCAGGATTTGCCATGACAGCCCTTCAGGGATATCGCGAACTGGGGCGGCGGGATTTCGCCGCTTCGCGCCTTGCTGTTTTCGGTATGCTCGGGCACCAGAAGATCGTCTTGAAGAAACGCCCCGTCAGGCGCCTGTTCGCGCTGCCCACTCGGGGGGCGCGGTATTTGGACATCAGTTTTGTGACCGACGCGCGGGAGATGGCTCGCGGCGCGGTGGATGTGACTATCCGCTACCAGGGCTTGCGCGGCGTTGGCTTGCGGCGCCCCGTTGTGCACCGCCTGTTTGCTGACCCGGCACCAGATGCTGGCGTGCAGCGCCTGTGGCTGGACCCGCCAAAAGGGGCCATGTTCGCCGAAGTATCTTTCGCCCGTGCCACCAGGGGGCTGAAGATTGCCCTTGATGGAAGGCTCAAGCTTGGGCGAGCTGACAGCCGCCCGGGAATTGAGGATTTCGACAGCATCATTACCTCAAGGGACCTGACGGCGATGGGGTTCCTGCTTGATGACCTGATGGCTGCACAGGACCTTAGGCGCGGGCGTACGCTTCTGGCGCGCCTGTGTTTCCTTAGTCACGATCCGGCCTTCGCCCGAAGTCTCGCGTCCCTTGATGATGCTGAACGTATCCTGGCGTTTGGCCCGAACGATGCAGCGCCTACGGCTCCCCTGGGGCGGGGCGTGTTTACTTACAGTCGGTCACATCTGGACGAAAATCTCAAAAGGCTGCCGCTTGGCAAAGCGTTGAGGCGGGAAGCCCGTTGCCTGGTGCGGGATCTTCGCGAGGGCGACTTTGGCACGGTCCATATTCCCGTGGGCGAGCATCAGCTGGGGCGGCTGATGGCGGCGGTTATGGTCAAGCGCCATACCAAGGGGCTCAGGATCGCGCTGGACTGGGAATCTTTCAAGACGGCCCCACAACACCTCGGTGACTGGCTGGCATTCGACACCGGTGCAAGTTTCCTTGAAACAGATGGCGGTCAGGTCGTACAATCCTGCAGCGCCCCCTAGGCGTCGTATTAATTATCTGATTTTAAAAGCGTAAAGCGGTTTGGTGGTTTCGTGAAAAAAATTAAGCCTGTCATCCTCTCCGGCGGATCTGGATCTCGTCTCTGGCCGCTCTCTCGGTCGAAATACCCGAAGCAGTTCCTGCCGCTTCTGGGAGCCAAGAGCCTGTTCGCCCAGACGCTGGAGCGCGTGGGCGCGGATTATGGATTCGATGGGCCGCTTGTAGTCGCCAATGAGCATCACCGTTTTATCGTGAACGAGCAGGCAGAAAAAATCGGCGTCAGCATGCCGCAGATCCTTCTTGAGCCGCTTGGCCGAAACACGGCGCCCGCCATTGCGGCGGCTGCGCTGTTGGCTGCGAAGGACGACCCAGAGGCGCTTCTTCTGTTCCTGCCGTCAGACCATGTGATCATGGACACCCCCGGCTTCCACAAAGCGGTCAAGAAGGCTGCCGCCGCAGCCACGGCCGGCCTCCTGTGCTGCTTCGGCATGACACCCACTCGGCCTGAGACCGGGTACGGCTATATCGCGGCGGGGGATGCGCTAGAGGGCGTCGACGGTGCCTTCCATATTGATGCCTTCAAGGAAAAACCGGATGCCGCGACCGCGCAAAGCTATCTGGATGCAGGGACCTACAGCTGGAACAGCGGCATGTTCCTATTCCGTGCCGACGTGATCCTGGGCGAGTTCCGGCGCCATCAGGCAGACATGCTGGCGGCCACCGAAAAGGCGCTTGCGGGTGCCCGGGAGGACCTGAACTTCCTACGCATGGGCGAGGCTGATTTCAAGGCAGTGCCCGCCGAATCTATCGACTATGCCATCATGGAACCTACCGACAAGGCGGCGGTCGTGCCGGCTGAGTTCGGCTGGTCGGACGTGGGCAGCTTCACCGCCCTCGCGGATGTCCAGGAAAAGGACGCGTCCGGCAATGTGGCCCACGGCGATGTGATGCTTGAGGACACATCAGACAGTTTCATCCATCAGGGCGACGGCATGCTTGTGGCGACCCTGGGGGTCAAGGACCTGATTATCGTTACCTCAGATGATGCCGTCCTTGTAGCAGACAAAAACCGCGACCAGGACGTGAAAAAGATTGTCGACCGGCTGAACGCCGCAGGCCGCCCGGAAGCGCAATTCCATTCCATCGTCTACAGGCCCTGGGGCAACTACAGGACGCTCGCGATGGGGGACCGCTATCAGGTCAAGGAAATCGAGGTTTACCCTGGCAAACGCCTGAGCCTGCAGAAGCACCACCACAGGGCAGAGCACTGGGTCATCGTGGAGGGGACAGCGATTGTCACCCGCGACGATGAAACCCACCAGATGAGCGAGAACCAGTCGATCTATCTGCCGCTTGGCGCCGTGCACCGGCTGGAGAACCCGGGCAAAATCCCGCTCCGCCTCATTGAGGTGCAGTCCGGTTCATATCTGGGCGAGGACGATATCGTCCGGCTGGAAGATGATTTCCACCGCGAAGGCGAGAAATAGAATGCAAAGGAGCCGGCCCAAGGGTCGGCTCCAAACTTATTGGCTGGCTATTTGGCTGCCGCTTATTTGAATTCGCTGATCATCGCCTTGACGCCCGCCGCCATGTGCGGGTCTTCTGCCGCCATCGCGAGGTTGGCCTGAAGCCAGCCAAGCTTGCTACCGCAGTCAAACCGGCAGCCGTCGAACTCCAGCGCGTGGAACGGCTGTTTGCCGATCAGTTTCGCCATGGCATCCGTCAGCTGGATTTCACCACCCGCGC
The DNA here is from genome assembly GCA_050300975.1 of Kordiimonas sp. Classification (GTDB taxonomy): domain Bacteria; phylum Pseudomonadota; class Alphaproteobacteria; order Sphingomonadales; family Kordiimonadaceae; genus Kordiimonas. The sequence goes on along the minus strand of JBNKYQ010000073.1, from coordinate 1,680 downwards.
CGGCCTTGGTCTCGCTAAGGATGTCCATCACCTCAGGCTGCAGGATATAGCGGCCGACAACAGCGGATGTGGATGGTGCCTGATCAGGGTCTGGTTTTTCCACCAGCCCCATGACCTCAATGCGCGTGCCGTCTTTGGCGCCCGGCGTGATAACCCCGTATTTGGAGGTGTCTTCGCGCGCCACGTCCATGGTGGCAACCATATTGCCGCCCAGTTCATTGTAGGCGTCGACCATTTGCTTCAATGTGCCGGGCTTGCCCTTGATCAGGTCATCCGGCAGGGCCACGGCGAACGGATCACCGTTCACCAGGTGGCGGGCACACCAGATGGCGTGCCCAAGGCCCAGCGGGCGCATCTGCCGCACATAAACGATGCGGCCTTCTTCCTGAAGCATGGACCGGGCAACACCAAGCGCGCTTTCCTTGCCTTTTTCATGAAGGATGTCTTCAAGCTCGTAGGCGTGATCAAAATGGTCTTCCATGACCTGCTTGTTGCGGCCTGTAACGAGGATGATTTCCTCAATTCCGGCTTCAACGGCTTCTTCCACCGCATACTGAATCAGCGGTTTGTCGAGAACCGGCAGCATTTCCTTGAGAATTGCCTTGGTTGCTGGCAGGAAGCGGGTGCCAAGCCCCGCCACTGGAAGAACGATCTTCTTGATCGGCCTGTTCATGAATATCCCCCGTTATGCAGGCAGCTCCGACAGATATTGCCTGGTCAAAATCTTGCCTTCTTCAACGGCGGGCTGATCAAAGGCATCCACGCCCATCAGGTGTGCCGTTACGACCGTTTCAAGCATGAAGGAAACAAAAAGGCCACCCAAATTTTCTTCCGAAAGGGAATCGATTACGATCTCCCGCACGGTGCGGCCTTTTTTCCTAAGCGTTTCCTGTGTCGCACGGCTTTGGCAGGTCACCGTGTCACCGATGGTGCGGTTTGCCATATAATCCAGGCCGTAAGCTTTCGCCTCATCCGCATTGATGCGCGGTCCCTTGCCGAAGCTTGGGACGGTGATGAAAGTACAGAATTTGTCGTTCGGGCCGTCCAGGAACAGCTGCAGTTGGCTGTGCTGGTCCACCGGGCCGATGGCGCGGATTGGCGTGGTGCCCAGGCCGTCCTTGCCCAGGCTTTCCGCCCAAAGCTGGCCGTGCCAGCGGGTGAAAGCACGAAGGCTTTCCGCATAAGGCATTACCAATACCTGGGTAACACCTTTTTCCTGCTCCAGCGTGTGGGTGAGCGCCGCGCCCACAACGGCGGTTGCGGCAGCCGGATCTGCCTTGAACTGGTCGCATACGGCTTCGGCGCCTTTGCGGAAGGCTTCTACCGACAAGCCGGAGACAGCCACCGGTAGCATGCCGACATTCGTGAGCACGCTGAACCGCCCGCCAACGTCAGTCGGGTGATCCAGGATCGGCGACCCGAGCTTTTCACCGTAGGTGCGCAAGGGGCGCTCGCCTGGCTCGGCAATGAAGGTGAAATGGTCGCCCATATTGCCTGAATGTTCACCAGCCTCAAGCCACGCGCGGCAGGCGAGAAGCTGCGCCAGCGTTTCTCGCGCGAGGTGGAGATCTCCGGCGGCCTCCAGCATCCGAACATCACGACCGTCCACGACTCGGGCACTTTCGAGGGGATCCCCTATCTCGTCCAGGAGTACCTGCCCGGGGAGGACCTGGCGCAGCA
>JBNKYQ010000072.1:0-12257 GCA_050300975.1 Kordiimonas sp. | reverse complement strand
GATGTCAAGCCCTACCTCATCCGCAGCGATCCGGAGCCGGAGGTGGAGAACCTCCAGTCCCCCGAGGATCGGGACAAACTGGATGGATTGTACGAATGTATCCTGTGCGGGTGTTGCTCCACCTCCTGCCCAAGCTATTGGTGGAACGGCGACAAGTATCTTGGCCCTGCAATCCTTCTGCAGGCCTACCGCTGGCTGATCGACAGCCGCGATGAAGCCACCGGCGACCGCCTCGATCACCTCGAGGACCCGTTCCGGCTCTATCGCTGCCACACCATCATGAACTGTGCGAACGCGTGTCCGAAGGGTCTGAACCCGGCGAAGGCGATTGCAGAGATCAAAAAAATGATGGTTGAGCGCAAGGGCTAACAGCCGCGAAAATAATCTCTGAAAAAGCCGGGGTTTTCCTCGGCTTTTTTTTATTGCATTCTGGCCGCGACACTTCATGTGGGGGCATCATGACAGAAGCGATTGATATTTCGGGCAAGTGCCTGTGCGGCGGGGTGAGCTTCACGGCACAGACGTCGTCCAAGCATTTCGGTGTGTGTCATTGCGACATGTGCCGCAAGTGGGGTAGCGGGCCGTTCATGGAAATCGAATGCGGCACCAGTGTGCGGTTCGAAGGCGAAGAGAATATCTCTGTTTTCAGCTCGTCCGAATGGGGCGAGCGGGGCTTTTGCGCCAAATGCGGCTCCAACTTGTTTTACCGCGTCAAGGAAAGCGGTAGCACCGGGGTCGCGGCCGGGCTGGTTGACGACATGACGGGCTTCACCATGATCGCCCAGGTCTGCATTGACGACAAACCCGACTATTATAGCTTTGCAGAGCAGACCCGCGAGCTGACCTGCCAGCAGATGTTCGATCTGTTCAAAGCGAAACCCTAGCGGGGAAACCGGGGCAAGGGCCCCGGCCCGGACTTGGTTAGATCACGGCCCAGGCTGCAAGCGCGCCGTTATAGGAAGTGTAAAGCCCGTAGGTGCGGTAGATCACGCCGCCCCAGTCACCCTGTACACTCACGGGCAGGGTCGCGTTCTGCACGGGGTCAGAGACGTTCCTCACGAACCCGAAATTGATGCCCTTCTCATGGCACACCTTGCCCAGGATCGCATCGTCCATCTCAACAACCGCCTTGTCCGCGAAGGGCGAGTTCGTGGCATTGGTGGCCACCACGAAGGTGGCGGTGGTGACCAGCGGCTGCTTGTTGGGCGTCATGTCATGCACCTGAACTTTGGCGTCGCCGAAACACAGGCCATTTGCGTCCAACGTGTCTAGGCCATACTTGCCGTCCTCGAAGCTGCTTGCCAGGCTTTCGAGGTCGGTCTTCGTCGTCGGGATCGGGAACAGGTTGTCCGCGAAGGCGCCTTTCGCGAGGAAGCTGTCGTTTGCCGTCCAATCACAATAATAGGTGGCCCACTTTGACGGGTCATTTGGGTAACTGGTGTCATATATCTGCCCGCTTGAGACTACGCGCACCGTGCCTTCATGGTCATGCAGTTCAGCGCCGCCCGCCGTGCCGATGGACAGAAGAAGCGATGCGCCCGTGGCGTCCAGCAGTTGGCTGGTCATCTGCTCCAGATAGCTTTGGCCCGGCCAATCGAGATGGGTGTTGGATTTGAACAGCAGCACTTTTTTGCCGCGTACTTCGACCAGGCGGTATTCACCCCAATAGTCCCAATATTGCGGCCATTTGCCGGAAGGCATGTCCCAGTCGTACCGGTACCAGTCATCCCACTTGCTGGTGTTCCTGGCGCTGTAGGGCATGGGCGTATCGCTTTCAACAAACACCTGCTGCATGGCGGCCCATTCGGCTTCCGCCCAGGTCAGCATCACCACATCGGCGGCGGGCAGTGTGCCCGCTTCGCTCGAGAGCAATTTGGGCGCTTCCCCGCCGAACTCCGACCAGGGCACTGCCGGCAGGTCAGGCAGGGACAGGGTGGGCTCGGAACCGGATTTCGCGTGACGGGTGGTGGCCATGGTCAGTCTCCTTGAAATGGGATTTGCAACCATATGAAGGGGTCTTTCGGCATAAATCAATATCAGAAATTGTGTTTATCATTTATAGAGGTTGTATATTTCGATTTAGGAAAGGGGAGCAGAATGCAATATCTCAGAAAAACCGTGGGGCTGGGCGTGGGCGCGCTGGCGTTTTTGGGGGCAACCTTCAGTGCCGCCGCGGACGGCGAGAAGGATAAGGTCGCGAAACGCTATGAGGGGCTGAATATCCCATCTCATCTGGGGCAGCAGTTCCCGGACTTTGGCCGGATGCTGTCGCCCGGGGCTTATGACGGGCGCGTCTTTCGCCTGAGCCAGGATTACCCGCACAAGAAGCCGAATACGTCGAAAGACAAGGCGATTCAGAAAATCCTGAAGATCGATTTCAAGAAAGACTGGCACGCCTATGCCATGGCGGTGCGTGATTATGTGTTTGAAGGCAATGCCCACGCGGACGACATCGAGAACAGCTTCAACCTTGAAGATAACAAGGTCAGGAACTGGTACCATATTCCCTGGCAGCATTACGGCCCCAACGGCCGTGAAGGCTTTCATGGCCTTACCAAAGAAGGCCCGATCCTGAAGCAGATGCTGGCGCCTGAGCAGGTGACCACCAGCTTCGCCTATGCGGTTGGCTTCTATAACGAGCCCGGCGGCTACACCATCGGGCAGGTATGGCCGACGCCAGCCTATCCTGACCTCTCCTACATGAAAGCCGGCAACGGCTTCCCGATCGGCACGATTGTAGGCAAGGTATTGTTCACCACGCTGGGCTCGGATGAGGTGCCCTACCTTGTCGACCCGGTCAGTTGGAAGGCATACATCTACAACAGCGACATCCCAGGCAGCACTGGCAAGCAGTGCAATGACAACCTGCCGGAGTGTCAGTCGGTTACCACGGTCAACCTGATCCAGATGGATATCATGGTGCGCGACCCACGGGCGGACGACACGGGCGGCTGGGTGTTCGGCACATTCATCTATAACGGCACGCTCGGCAACGACAACAAGTGGGACAATATGATCCCGGTTGGCATGATGTGGGGCAATGACCCGGACTACCGCGAAAGCTCCAACAACGCGACGCCAACCAAGACCATCATCAACCCGGTGCTCAAGGAAACCGTGATCAACCAGCGCATGGTGGACGGCAAGCCTGAACTGCCGGCAAGTCACCTTGGTTGGGGCGGTCGCCTGAACGGGCCGGTGGATAACCCGAATTCAAGCTGCATGTCATGTCACTCCACGTCCCAGTATCCGACGATTTCGGCCATCATGCCGTTCCTCAATGAGCCGCCGGTCTCTATCCCGCCGGTGGGAACGGAAGCCCCGGACGACTGGATGCTGTGGTTCCGGAACGTGAAATGCACCACGCCGTTCAACGCGGGTGAGGCTATCTCGCTGGACTATAGCCTGCAGCTGTCGCAGGGCATCAACAACTATATGCAGGCGCTGGTAAACCGCGAAGACGGGCTGTTCTCATACGAATATTGGTACAGCAGTGCCAATGACGGCAACATGCCGGGTCATGATGACACGCCGAACGAGAAGAAAACCTATCCGGTGCTCAGGGGCGCCAACTAGGAAGCTGTCGCAATCAATCGATTTGGACGGGCCTCCAGGCGGGGCCCGTTCTTAATTGGACATGTCAAATCGGCCTGCTCGGCTGCGCGCCACGCCCGAAATCAAGGCCTTTGACGTTGCTTTTCGCCGTTCTGCGATAAAATCTTCACTTTTGGGCAAGGACTTATGGTGCACTATATGGCCCTATGGAACAGGTAACCGGGGGCATTCGTTGAAAGGCGCTATAGCATCCATTGTTGGTATCCTGCTGCTCACCACTTTCAGCGCTCCTTGTGCGGCTGATGAGCCGGTGCGTGCGGGGCGAACCAACACCAGCGGACTGGGGCTTGTGTGGGAAGCCATCGTCGCGGAAGCGGGCATCGACGTGGTCTATGTGGACCTGCCGCCCAAGCGCAAGCGCCGTTCCTTCGTTGAAGGCTATCTGGTGCTGGATTGTTGCCACCCGAAAATTTACCGAGCCACGCCAGAGGAACAGGCGACCCATTTGTTTTCCGATCCATTCTACTATGCCAAGGCGCACTATGTTTTCCGCAAGGGCGAAGTGATGCCGATAGAGAAAGGCGAGGATCTCAGGCCTTTCCGGGTGGCGGGTATCCGAGGGTTTGACTATCGCTGGCAGGAATATTTCGGCGTGCGCCTTGATGGCCGCGACCACGCCGATGTTCTTAATCTGGTGGCCAAGGACCGCGCGGATGTCGGCATTATTACCGGGCTCCAGTTCCGCATTGAGCAAGCCACCAATCCTTTGCCGGTGGAGCTTGGGGGCGTTAGTGCGGAAGGGTATCTTCATGCCAGCGTCCATGCGTCACGACCGGATCTTCTGCCCAGGATCAATGCGGCCATTGCCGCAATGAAGGAAGACGGCCGGTTGAACATGATGCTTCTGCTTGGGGGGCGGACCCAATGATGCAGTACCGAATGCTTCAAAAAGCCACTTGCTTTGGGGTGTTGGTGTGGGCCGCATTGATTGCCACGACACCTGCGGTGGCAGCGGAAGACAGGGTGCTTGCAAGCCGCTTGGAGGCAAGCGTATTTCGCGATGTCTGGCACGCCATTCTGGATGAGGCCGGGATCAAGATCGAGCTTGTTGAAATCCCCGGCCATGAAGACCGCCGCCGCCGATTTGTCGAAGGTGAACTGCTCTTGGACTGCTGTTCGGTCAAGGCGTGGCGGGACCGCGAGGAAGAAGTGGCCGTCCAGCTTTGGAGCCGCCCTATCTTCTATACTGTGGACCACCTGGTGTTGCAGGATGGCCGAACGTATGACCTGCCGGACCCGACGCAGCTGCAGGCGTTCAAAGTCGCGGTGGTGCGGGGCTTCAGCTATCAGGGGGCTGAAGCCTTTGGGCCCACGGTTGTCACGGCGACGATCGAACAGGCGTTAGACGTTGTGGCCAGCGGCAGGGCAGACCTGACAATCGTCAACAGCCAGGAATTCCAACGTTTGCAGAAGATAAATCGGCGGCCGCTTATTCTGGGTGCTGAGCATAATGAGCTTATTTTGCGGGCGCGGGTGCATAAAAGCCGCCCGGATCTCCTGGTGCAGATCAACGAGGCGATCAAACAGCTGCAGGCGTCGGGGCGCATTGCGCAACTGACGGGCGCGCGGCTGCGCTCCAGAAACTGAGGGGCAAAGGGGTGACAATGGCATACGGCATGACATTTGGCGATCAAGTCTTGAAACGCCCCAGTGGTATGGTTCGACTGCTGCTTCTGGCGCTGGGCCTGGCCGCTGCGGGGTGGCTCTCTGCGTCAGCGGATGACCAGTTCAGGGCGGGGCAAAGTGATTCCATTGAATTTGACAGGGTCTGGTCTGCGATTCTGACCGAAGCCGGTCTGGATGTGGAGATCGTCAGCGCGCCCCATGAACGCAAGCGCGACATGTTCATCAAGGGCGAGATCGTACTGGATTGCTGCGCCATCCCTGCGTGGCGGCAACGCCCGGAAGAACAAGCTGCGCAGCTCTTCTCCGATGTCTTCTTCCAGTCGGCAGAGCATTATGTTTTCCGGCGCGGACATGGGGTTGATCCGGTGGAGAATGCCGCCAAGCTCAGGTTCGTGAAGGTCAAGGGGTTCGTCTATGACCTCAAGGCGCCCTTCGGCGCGGTTATTGAGGTGCATGATATCGAGGAGGTTCTTGACCATGTGGCGTCCGGGGAGGCGGATGTTGCCATCGTCAATCGGCAGGATTTTGAGCGCCGCATGCGCCTGAAGCCGCGCGCCCTGGCGCTTGGGCCGGTGCATACTGTGGCGGACCTGCGCGTACGCCTTCACCGGTCGCGCGCTGATCTGATGCCCGCCATCAACAGGGCGATAGGTGCGCTGAAATCAGCCGGGCGAATTGATGACATCCTGAAGGAAACGGACGTCGAAAAAGCCGGGCGTGGCGAGTATGCCGGGGTCCTGATGGTGGGGCGCAGCGACACCCAGGGCACCCAGCGCATGTGGCGGGAAATTCTTTCGGAAGCGGGCATCAAGGCAGTGTTTGTGAACGCGCCGCAGGCCCGCAAGCGCCGCATGTTCTCAAGCGGTCGCATCCTTCTGGATTGCTGCGCTGCGCCCATCTGGCGCACCCGCGACGAGGAGATCGCCGTCCAGCGCTGGAGCGAAACTTTCTACATCTCGCGGGAAATCTGGGTGTTCCGGAAGGGCGAAGCTTTCCCCGTGGCGACCGCTGAAGACCGTGGCAAGCTGAGGGTTGCCGCCGTGCAGGGGTTTGATTTCCACGATCAGGAAAGCTTCGGCATTCGGGTGCCGGGCCAGGACATCGACGACACGCTCCGCCTTCTGGCCGCCGGACGCGCGGACGTGGCCATCCTGGGAGAGCTTGACTATCAGGTCCGCGTTGGGCGGAACTCACGCCTGTTCGAGGAAGGGCCCGTGCGGGTTGAGGTTGGCCTGCAGGTCAGGGCGCATCAGAATGTTGAACATCTGTTGCCCCGGATCAATGCGGCGATCGACCGGCTGAAGGCCAGCGGGCGTATTGACGAGATTATCCGTGAAGTTGCGGCGGAGAGCCGCTCACCCTTCAAGAAATAGATCCCTGAGGCGGGCCTGGCGCTCAGCTGTCAGGCCAAGCCTGCCTTCAAGGTAGGCGTCGACTGACCCAAAAGACCGGTCAATGCTGGCATAAGCCGCATCAAGGAAGGCGGGTTCCACGCCAACAAGCGGGTGGACATCATCCGGTTCGATCACCCGCCCGGCCTTTTCAGACAGGCGCTCTGCAATCTGCGCGCTGGTGGCAGGAAGGTCGACGGCGTCGTTGGTCATCAGGAAGTCAGTGGTGATATCTTCTTCCGCGGCGCCCAGAGCCCGCATCAGCAGGGCCCCGGCAATGCCTGTCCTGTCCTTGCCGGCAGTGCAGTGAAACAGCACTTTATCATTGGGCTCGCCCTCAAGGATGATATCAAAGAAGCGCTTCAGTCCGTCGGCATTGGCGACCGGAATGGTCTCGAACGCCAGGATGAACTGGTCCCGAAGTTCCTTCGCCGGGAAAGGGCTTGATGACAGGCGCTCATAAAGATCCTGCACCCAGGCGGCGGCGTTCCCACCGATCGGCGTAGCGTGGTAAGCGGGCGTCCAGCCGTCCGGCCAGCCAACTGGATGGCGCTTTTTTTCTGCGTCTGAGCGGAAGTCGATCACGGTGGTGATGCCGTAGGCGGGTGCCGCGGTCTGCGGGGTGCCAGTAAAGTCGGCCCAGTGGCCCGATCGGTACAGCTTGCCCCAGCGCATGGTGCGGCCGTCCGCCCCCTTGTAGCCACCCATGTCGCGGAAGTTCTTCACGCCGGGCATGGGGATGATGCGGGGGGATGTGGGCATAGGGTCAGTCCTTGGCTGGCGTCACGGTTCGGCGCATGCACCTCGAAAAGGGCACTCGATCAGTGGCCGGACCTTCCTCCTGTTGAATAAGGCGAAGTGTTGTTTGGTCAAGCCGAATAGCCAATTTTAATGCCGCCGGAACAGCCTGTTGGGTTTGCGTCTCATTCGCGATTTTTCGCATAGGTGACAAAATACAATTCACCTAAATTTATTATAAAAAACAGGGGTTTGATTTACAGCGACACTGGAATAAGTACATCGTGCCCCTACTAGGCATGTGTACGAGTATTTCCCAAAAAAGAGAAAATTAATGCGCCTTGAAGACGTGGTCTGAAAGCGCATCCCAAAAGGCAAAATTCGATGATTTTCAAAAATGATAGGAAGCCCCAATCTCCTTCCGCAAATTTGGCGCGTCGCGTGTTCGCGGCCGGCCTGATGGCAACAACCGCCATGACTGCCACAGCTGCAGTGCAGGCAAGCGACGATGACAAGCTGGCACAGATTCTGGCGCGCCTTGAGCGCCTGGAACAGGAAAACGCTGCCCTGAAGCAGGAAGTGGCGAACCTGAAAGTTGGTGGCGAGGTTGCCGTAGCCGACGCCCGTGCGACTAAAAAAGCAGCTCCTGCCAAGTCCGCCACCGGCGCGCAGGATATCGCTGATATCGCTGTCGTGGGGATCAATAGTTCCCTATCCTACAAGATGCTGGACCCGACAACCAACATCAACCGGAAGCAGGAACTGCTGCTGGAAGCCCGTCGGTCTGGCGAACTGGCTGATAAACACGGTCACCCTTGGCGGCGCGGTTACGGCCATCACAGACTATTGGCACAGCAACACTGAAAACAAGTTCGGCTACCTGATGCGCCACCCAACGCCGAACAACCAGCAGCAGAAGAATGTGAGCGAAGCTGTGATCCACAGCGCACAACTGAGCGTGACCGCCACGCTTGGCGACTGGATCACCACCTATGCTGAAATGCTGTATGACCCAGAGCAAAGCTTCGGGGCCGGTACCATCACGGCTCTTGGCCGCAACCAGGTGCAACTGCGCAAGGGCTATGTGGTTGTTGGTAACTTGGAAAAATCCCCCGTTTACCTGACGCTTGGTAAAATGGCGACGCCGTTCGGCCTGACCGACACGGTCAACCCGTTCACGGCCTCAACTGTTTGGCACGCGTTCGGCGGCCTGGCCTACGGCGCGAAGGTAACCTACGCCGACAAAGGCCTGAACCTGTCGTTCGAAGCCGTGCAGGGCGGTGCCCAGTTCCGCAGCGCGAACGTGCACAACAACGGTACAAGCGTTCCCAGCAAGCTGAACAACTATGTGGTTGACGCCAACTATACCCACCAGTTCGCGGATGACGGCTTCGCCCTTGTGGGTGCGTCCTACCAGCGCGGCACGGCTTACTGCCAGCCGTTCCCTGTGGTGCACTTCACGGCGTGTAACGAAATCAACCCGGCGTGGGACGTGTACGGCCAGTTCAAGTCCGGTCCGTTCCTTGTGATGGGTGAATTTGCCAAAACCACCAAAGAGTGGCCAGGCACCTTCAACCCGACACCACCCCTGGACACCTTCGCGGCGAGCAAGGTGACAAGCTTCGGTATCGGCGGCAAATACTCCTTCGAGATGAACGACAAGCCGACCGACCTGTCGCTGGAATTCAGCAGCTTCATCGCCGGCCCGAACGGTTCCCCGTGGGAGCGCCAGGACCAGTGGGTGCTGGGTTTCGCGCACTTCCTGTCCCCAAGCGTGAAGGGCTTCGCCGAAGTGGTGCGCACCAACGGCTATGCACCGCTTAACTTCATCAGCGGCGGCAACCAGGCGCCGGGCACCACCCACAGTGATATTGATGCCAACAGCACCGGCGTCATCATTGGCGTGAACGCCGCCTTCTAGCGCTGTTGCTACTGAAACCGACTTGGAAGGCCTGCCAATATTGGCGGGCCTTTCTTCTATTGGCATTTTGGCTTGAGGATTTTCCCTGCCGTGATAGGGATGAAGAAACACCATCCATGGGCTGGAGATATTTGTGGCCACGACAGAGACCCCGCTTGAAGCCTACCGCCGCCTTGAGGTTGAGGGCGAAGTGCGCGCCGATGATGACCAGCTCAGGGTCCTGAAGCATTTCGACCGGCTGTATCATGACCTGCTGGACTATCCCGAAGTGGCTGGAAAATCCCGCAGCCTGTCTATCAAAAGCTGGCGCCTGTCGACCCTGTTCAAGTGGGGCAACAACGAGCGCGGCGTGCCCAAAGGGCTTTATATCTACGGCGGCGTCGGGCGCGGCAAATCCATGCTGATGGACCTCTTTTATGAACTGGCGCCCGTGAAGGCCAAGAAGCGCGTGCACTTCCACGAATTCATGCTGGATATCCACGCGCGGCTGAAGGAATGGCGCGGCTTGTCGGCGAAGGAACGCGCGGCACGCGGTGGTCGTGCGACCGCCGATGACCCGATCCCGCCGGTGGCCCGCCAAATCGCCATGGAAGCCACGCTTCTGTGCTTTGACGAAATGCAGGTAACCGATATCGCCGACGCCATGGTGTTGGGGCGGCTTTATAAGGAACTGCTGGAGCGCGGGGTGGTGATCGTGGCCACATCAAACCGAGTGCCGGATGACCTATATAAGGGCGGCCTCAACAGGCAGCTGTTCCTGCCGTTTATCGAAATGATCAAACAGCAGTTCGAGGTGGTGCCGCTGGATGGCCCGACTGATTACCGGTACGACCGCCTCAAGGGCGTGGCCACCTATTATACGCCGATCAATGATGAGACGACGGACCTCCTCTCGGAGGCCTTTTTCCGCCTGACCGACCGGGATGTCGAGAACCGCGACAAGGTGCCGTCGGACGAACTGACCGTACAAGGCCGCAAGCTGTTCGTGCCCAAGGCCGCGCGCGGCGTGGCGGTGTTCAGTTTCAAGCGCTTGTGCGCCAACCCGCTTGGGGCGGCTGACTATCTGGCGATCGCCCGCGCCTACCACACGGTGATCATGGTGGCCATCCCGCAGATGGGCCCCGAGAGCCGCAATGAAGCCAAGCGGTTTGTGACTTTCATCGACGCGCTCTATGAGCATGGCGTGAAATTCCTGTGCTCCGCCGCCGTCCCGCCCGTGGACCTCTATGAGGCCGGCGACGGCCATTTCGAGTTCGAGCGAACGGTCTCGCGGCTGATGGAAATGCAGTCAGAAGACTATCTGCACCGCGGCCACGGGAAGGTGGAATGACCGGCGAAAAAGCGGGCTTGGCAGACTTGACGATAGGCCCGGACGGTGCGCAGTTGTACGCGAGCTTACTGCCAGAATCTGACATTGAGCGGCTGAGAACCCACTTCTCAGAATGTGCACCCGCAATGGCCGGCTATCGGGTGCAGGGGCCAGAGCTGGGCTGGCTTCTTGATGGGGACAGCGTGCTGGTTCGGGTTGCCGCTGAGTTGTTGGGGGGAAAGGCGTGGCCTGTCAGGGCAGTCTTTTTCAACAAGGATGCCTCCAGCAATTGGCTAACGCCGTGGCACCAGGACCGCACCATTCCCCTTCAGGCGCGGCACGATTTACCCGGGTTCCAGGTTTGGTCCCTGAAGAACGGCATTCACCATGTTGAACCGCCTATGGAGGTGATCAAAAACATGGTGACGCTCAAAGTCCACCTGGACCCCTGCTATTATGATTCAGGACCAATCAGGATCGCCTTGGGTAGCCATCGTTTGGGGCGGGTTGAAGTGTCTGGAATGGAAGCGGCAGTGGCAAACGCCGAGCACGTTGATTGTGTGGCGGCAAAGGGAGATGTTTGGGCGGTGGCTACAAGTATCCTGCATTCATCCGGCAAATCCACCCGTGCGGACAGTCGCCGCATTCTGCACCTGGACTTTGCAAATTATGATCTGCCTCAGCCGCTGCAGTGGCTGCCGCTAACCTAGTCGTCTTTTACCGTTTCACCCAACCCAGGAAGCTGGTGCGCCGGTCACCGGCGAAGGGCGCCACCACAGTTACCGCGTGGGGCTTGGGCACAAGGAAGATATTCAGCGTGTTGAAGGTGGGCTTGAAGCCGCCCTCGATATTTTCGTCATCATCGAAGAACACAAGGTTGCCGCCCCAGTCGGCCTTCCAGTTTTTGGTCATGGAAATCACATAGGCCGCGATGCGGTCATCTGTTGCGTGGGTGTCGTCATGCCGGGTCAGGAAGTTGCCGGCCACATACTGGCTGGCGAAGCTGTCAATGTAGCGCACTTTGCTCTCGCCCGTCAGCGTGCGCATGAAGTCAAGCACCGGCGCGGAATTGACGAAGTCATGCATGAAATGCAGGGGGTGGCCGGTCTCTCGCCCGTTCTGCACGGCATCTGAAATATAATATTGCTGGAAGAAATACTGGAAGCCATTGCGGGCGCCCATCTGCACCTTCTGCCAGAATTTCTGCTGCTGCGCAGGGTTCAGGCCCGCGATTTCAGCCTGTGGCACTTCATAGAAATTATCGCCTTCATTATAGGCGGTGAACCAGGTTGGGTTAGCGCGCAAGAGGCCATAGAGCTCCTCCGCCACATCTTCCGGAAAGAAGTTCGGCACCTGCAGGCGGCCTTCCGTTTGCAGGATTTTGCCCAAAGCCACCGGGTCGTGACGCGCATCGATTCTGACATCAACCATGGTTGTCGGTTTCCAATATTGTTTTCATCCCCTCCCTCCCATAGCGGGAGAAATTTCTGTTGGCAATATGGTGCGCTCATTCGTCTCAAACAGAGACTCGGGCACCGGGCAGGCGCAAGAATCTTAAAGATGTGTAAAAATCGAGTGGTAGCTATGCCATAAACGCATGGCTGGTCTATGAAAATGGACCACCAACATGTTAGAAAACTCAATAATGTAACGATTC
>JBNKYQ010000071.1:0-12291 GCA_050300975.1 Kordiimonas sp. | reverse complement strand
CCCTTACCAGCACCTGGCGCTCGCGAGGCTCAGGGCGATCGAGGAAGGCCTGCCGCTGGTACGCGCCGCGTCAACCGGCGTTAGCGCGGTGATTGACGGCTATGGCCGCACGCTTTCGAGCATGCCGGTGGGCCGCGAAGGTATTCTGGACAGCCCGCTGCCGATGGCCATCAGCGCACCGCCGATCTCGACCGGCACGCGGATTCTGTTCGTGACATTCCTTTGTGCCTTCATCGCACTCGCCCGCGTGATCTATTGCTGGCGTCGCGACAAGGCGGCCTGAAAAAGGGCACGCGGCAGGTAAAAGGGCACAAAAGGGGCTTTGTCATAGGGCCCGTTTGCGCTATAGGGGCGGCCATGAGCGATAACGATACAGATATCTCCGCCTTCAAGCGGCCAGAGCAGCGCTTTTTCGGGCGCCGCAAGGGGCAAAGTTTCTCGCAGCGCCAGCAGGCGCTTCTGGACGACTTCCTGCCGACCATTTCGGTCGAAGTGCCGAAGGGCGAAGATGAGATGCTGGACGCGGACAAGGTCTTTGGCAAACCGGTTGGTGCGCTGTGGCTCGAGATCGGTTTTGGCAAGGGCGAGCATCTGGCCTGGCAGGCACAGGCGCACCCTGACGTATCGCTGATCGGCTGCGAACCTTACCTCAACGGCGTTGTGGGGCTTCTGACCCACATCGAGGAAAACAAGATCGACAACATCCGGGTCTACGGCGACGACGCGCGCCATGTGATCTGGAAGCTGCCAGACGCTTCCGTTGACCGCCTGTTCCTGCTGCACCCGGACCCATGGCCGAAGACCCGCCATGCCCGCCGCCGATTCGTCAACCAGATGAACCTGGATGACCTGGCGCGAATCATGAAGGATGGCGCTGAATTCCGCATCGGGACCGACCATCCGATCTACCGTGAATGGACCATGCTTCAGATGGCCGAACGGAATGACTTCGAATGGCTGGCGGAAGGCCCGCAGGACTGGCTTACCCGCCCTGACGACTGGCCGGAAACGCGCTATGAAGTCAAGGCGCTCGAAGGCCGTGCCACCTATTTCCGTTTCCGCCGAATTCCCCGCGCAGAGGTGAAGGTCAGCCATTAACTTTGGTGGCCAGATTCGGGGTTGCCCCGAAAGCGTGTTCGCTGTATACAGGGCGCGCTTCTCCTAGAGTATTGGTTGATTATTCCAGGAGTGGGCTTCGGCCCACTGCCCGCGATAACCCATACCTAGAACGTAGTGGGCCATTGTGTTCGGCCCGGCGTGAAGTGTGAAAGGACAGGACTAGTGACCGACGCTGCGACAAATATTGCTGCTTTGATCGAACCGACCGTTGAGGCTCTCGGCTTTGAACTTGTTCGCGTAACCTATGGCGGTGGCCGCAAGCCCACCCTGCAGGTGATGGCGGAAAAGCCGGATGGCACCATGGGCGTCGATGATTGCGCGACCTTGTCCCGCGAGCTTTCGCTTATTCTGGATGTTGAGGATCCATTGCCTGGTGAATACCTCCTTGAGGTATCGTCGCCGGGCGTTGACCGTCCGCTGACACGGCGCAAGGATTTCGAGCGCTGGGTAGGCTTTGAAGTGAAGGTCGAAATGGAAGAGCAGATGGACGGCCGCCGCCGTTTCCGCGGTCGCATGACATCCTTCAAGGATGACGTGGTGATTTTGGAAACCGATGAGGGCGTTGTAGAGCTTGAGTATGACGGCATCTCGAAAGCGAAACTGATCCTGACCGATGAACTTCTTGAGGCGGTGCAGAAAGCTGCAAAGGCTCAGGCGAACCCTGACGACGGGGCGGACACTTAAGGTTTTTTGCTGGTGTGGGCCATTGGGTGCCACGCTCTGAAAGCGACGGAGTAAAGATGATGGCTGCTGCTGTCAGTGCAAACAGGTTGGAATTGCTGCAGATCGCAGATCTTGTGGCGCGTGAGAAATCGATCGACAAGGACATCGTTCTTGAAGCCATGGAAGAGGCGATCCAGAAAGCGGCTCGTTCCCGCTATGGCGCTGAAAACGAAATCCGGGCCCAGATCGACAAGAACACCGGCGACATTCGCCTGTTCCGCGTTCTCGAGGTTGTCGAGGAAGTTGAGAACCCGGCTGTAGAGATCAGCCTGGAAGACGCCAAGGAAGACAAGCCGGACGCCGAGATTGGCGATTACCTGGCCTCCAGCCTGCCGCCGATGGACTTCGGCCGTATTGCTGCCCAGACCGCCAAGCAGGTGATTGTGCAGAAGGTGCGTGATGCAGAGCGTCAGCGTCAGTACGAAGAATATAAAGACCGCGTGGGTGAAACCATCACCGGCGTCGTCAAGCGCGTTGAATACGGCAACGTGATTGTGGATCTGGGTCGCGCGGAAGCCATCATGCGCCGCGACCAGGTGATCCCGCGCGAGCATATCCGCCAGAACGAACGTATCCGCGGATACATCTATGAAGTGCGCCGCGAGAACCGTGGTCCGCAAATCTTCATGTCCCGCACCAAGCCGGACTTCATGGCTGCCCTGTTCGCACAGGAAGTGCCTGAGATTTATGATGGCATCATCGAGATCCGCTCTGTAGCCCGTGATCCGGGTAGCCGCGCGAAGATCGCCGTAATCTCCAACGACCCGGGCATCGACCCAGTGGGTGCGTGTGTTGGTATGCGCGGCAGCCGCGTGCAGGCCGTTGTAAACGAACTGCAGGGCGAGAAGATCGACATTATTCCTTGGTCCCCTGATGTGGCGTCCTTCATTGTGAACGCGCTTCAGCCTGCGGAAGTGTCCAAGGTGGTTCTGGACGAAGAGCGCTCCCGCGTTGAAGTGGTTGTGCCTGACGATCAGCTGTCGCTGGCGATCGGCCGTCGTGGCCAGAACGTGCGTCTGGCATCGCAGCTCACGGGCTGGACCATCGACATCATGACCGAGGCGGAAGAAAGCGAACGTCGCCAGGAAGAATTCATGACCCAATCCAAGCGCTTCGTGGAAGCCCTGGATGTGGACGATACGCTGGCGCACCTCCTGGTGGCTGAAGGCTTCACCGAAGTGGAAGAGATCGCTTACGTTGAACCTGAAGAGCTGTTGGCTGTTGAAGGCTTCGATGACGATCTGGTTGCTGAACTTCAGCGCCGTGCTTCTGACTTCCTGGAAGCTGAAGCCCGCGCCGCTGATGAGAAGCGGATCGAGATGGGCGTGTCCGACGATCTGGCTGACGTTGAAGGCCTGACGCCGCAGATGCTGGTGAAGCTGGGTGAAGACGAAGTGAAGACCCTCGAGGACTTCGCGGGCTGTGCCGCAGACGAGCTTACGAGCAAGGAAGACGGTATCCTGCGCGACTTCAACCTGACGGAAGACGAAGCCAGCGACATGATCATGTCTGCACGCGTTGTCCTGGGCTGGATTTCCGCTGAGGAAGCGTTCGGCGGCAACGACGAAGCTGAAGAAGCAGCTGAAGAAGACGCGGCTGAAGCAGCAGCTGAAGGCGACGCTGAAGCTGAAGAAAAAGGCGAAGAGGCTTAAGGCCTCCAGCCCGCCGCAAGTTGGAGCAGAAAATGCGCGAACGGCGGTGTATACTAACGATGCAGCCTGCATCAGAGGACACTCTGGTCAGGCTGGTGATCGCCCCTGATGGCACTTTGGTGCCTGACGTGGCAGCCCGGTTGCCCGGGCGCGGCATGTGGGTTACTGCTGACCGGGCAATGATCGACCAGGCGGTTGAAAATGGCCAGCTTGCAAAAGCGGCCAGCCGGTCCTTGAAGGCGCAGGTGCAGAAAAGCGCGGTGCCGGAGGACCTCGGCGAGATGATCGACCGCTTGCTTGTGCGCCGCTGTCTGGATCGGATGGGTCTGGAACAACGCGCAGGCCACCTGGTAACAGGCTTTGACAAGATCAAAGCCGCGCTTGCCAAGAAGGGCACCGGCAAACCGGCGCTCCTGGTGACTGCGACAGACGGCGCCGAGGACGGTCGGCGGAAGATACGGGCCGCAGTTGGCACGAATGTGCCGGAAGTGGCCGTCTTTGACCGTGAAGCGCTTTCGAGCGCGCTCGGTCGGGAAAATGTTGTACATGTGCTGCTGATGACAAGCGGCGGCACGGACAGGCTTAAGGTCGATTTCGGTCGGCTTTATGGAATGCGCGGGCTGGGCCCGCTGATCAGTGAAGCGCCCTCTCATGATGAAGGGCAGAGGAACGAAGATTAGTATGACTGACGAAAAGAAACTGACACTGTCTGGACGCGGCACTCTTGGAGTAGGCAAGGGAGTTGAGACCGGCCAAGTTCGTCAAAGCTTCAGCCACGGGCGCAGCAAGGCAGTCGTTGTAGAGCGCAAGAAGAAGCGCATCCTCAAGAAGGGCGCGACAGATACCGCTGCCCCTGAGGCCGCCCCAACAGCGCCGAAGCCGCAGAAGACATACGTTCCGAGGAAGCCGGCGGGTGAAGGTGCAGGCAAGCTTTCAAATACAGAACATGAAACGCGTCTGAAGGCCCTTGAAGAAGCGCAAAAGCGCGCTGAAGAGGAAGCCAAGGAAAAAGCGGAACGCGAAGCGCGTGAGGCCGCAGAGGCTGCCGAGCGCAAGAAACGTGAAGCTGCCGAAGCGGCTGCTGCGGAAGCGGCGCATGACGACGAGGCGGAAGCCCGCGCCCGCGCTGAAGACGACGCGAAGAAGAAGAAAGCTGCCGAAGCCGCCAAGAAAGCTGAAGCCGACGCTGCCAAGAAGGCAGAAGAAGAGCTGAAAGTTAAGGAAAAGGCCGAAGCGGAAGCCCGCAAGAAAGCCGAGCTTGAAGCCCGCGCGGTACAGCTGAAAAAAGCCAGCGAAGCACGCCAGGCTGCCGGCGACGGCGATGATAACGAGCGCAAAGGCAAGCAGAAGCGCGGCAAGGAACGCAAGGCTGGCCCAGGCGGTGATGACCGCAACCAGCGTGGCCGTGGCCGCGGCGACGACCGCCGCAAGGGTGGCCGTCTGACGATCTCCAGCGCCATGGGCGATGGCGAGCGTCAGCGTTCGCTCGCGGCCTACAAGCGCGCGCAAGCCAAGAAGCGGGCTGCGGAAATGGGCGGTGGCCAGCAACAGCAGCGCCAGGCCCGCGAAGTGACTATTCCTGAAGCCATTACGGTACAGGAACTGGCGAACCGGATGGCCGAAAAAGCCGTTGCCGTGATCAAGGTTTTGATGGGCCTTGGTGTGATGGCAACCATCAACCAGGTGCTGGACCAGGATACCGCAGAGCTTGTCGTGACCGAAATGGGCCACACGCCGAAACGCGTTTCCGACGCTGACGTGGAAATCGGCCTCACCGGCGGTGAGGACCAAGAGGGCGAACTGTTGCCACGTGCGCCGATCGTGACCGTTATGGGCCACGTTGACCACGGTAAGACATCGCTTCTTGATGCGCTCCGCAAAGCCAACGTTGTATCGGGCGAAGCCGGTGGCATCACCCAGCACATCGGTGCCTATCAGGTCAGCGTGAACGACAGCAAGATCACCTTCCTCGACACACCTGGCCACGCCGCCTTTACCCAGATGCGGGCACGCGGCGCCAGTGCAACCGATATCGTGATCCTCGTGGTGGCCGCCGATGATGGCGTGATGCCGCAAACCATTGAGGCCATCAACCACGCGAAAGCGGCTGAAGTGCCAATCATCGTGGCCATCAACAAGATGGACCGCGAAGGCGCGAACCCTGACCGTGTGCGTCAGGAACTGCTGCAGCATGAAGTTGTGACCGAGAGCTTCTCGGGCGACGTGCAGGAAGTGGAAGTTTCCGCCAAGACCGGTGCGGGCCTTGACAAGCTGAAGGAAGCCATTGCGCTTCAGGCTGAAATCCTTGAACTGAAAGCCAACCCGAACCGGGCGGCTGAAGGTGTGGTTGTTGAAGCCAAGCTTGATAAAGGCCGCGGCCCTGTTGCCACGGTTCTGGTGCAGCGCGGCACGCTGCGTGTTGGCGACATTTTCGTGGCCGGTGCCGAATGGGGCCGGGTGCGCGCGCTGATTAACGACAAGGGCGACCAGGTTTCCGAAGCGGGCCCAAGTGTGCCTGTGGAAGTGCTGGGCCTGAACGGTACGCCGGACGCGGGCGACGAGTTCGCAGTGGTTGAGAACGAAGGCCGGGCACGTGAAGTAACCGCCTACCGTCAGGACCAGAACCGCAAGAAGCGCCAGGCTGCTGCCGCGGCACCGAAGACGCTTGAAAGCATCTTCACGCAGATGAAGGAAAATGAAGGCCTTCAGACGTTTGAAGTTGTCATCAAGGGCGATGTTCAGGGTTCTGTGGAAGCCATTACGCAGGCGCTTGAGAAAGCCGGTAACGACGATATCCAGTGTCGTGTGATCCACGGTGCCGTGGGCGGTATCACCGAATCCGATATCACGCTGGCGCAAGCAAGCCATGCGCTTGTGATCGGCTTCAACGTACGCCCGAACAAACAGGCACGTGAAGCGGCTGAAGCCGAAGGCATCACCATCAAATACTATTCCGTGATCTACGACCTGATCGACGACGTGAAAGCGGCGATGGCTGGTCAGCTGGGCCCGGAATACAAAGAGAATGTTATCGGCCAGGCGGAAATCCGCGAAGCCTTCCAGGCTGGCAAGGCCGGCAAGGCAGCAGGCTGTTTCGTGGTCGAAGGTTCGATCCGCAACGACCTCAAGGCCCGTATTCTCCGCGACGATGTGATCATTTACGAAGGTCAGATCGAAAACCTGCGTCGCTTCAAGGACGACGTGAAGGAAGTGCGCGCGGGCCAGGAATGTGGTCTGACGTTTGAAAACTACCATGACTTCAAGGCTGGCGATGTGCTTGAGGTCTATGAGCTGGAAGAAATGGAGCGCAAGCTTTAAGCCTGCGGCCACCAGCTGGTTAAGAGTGTTTGGAGGGGTGGTCCATCGGGGCCGCCCTCCGCTGTTTCAAGGATAAATCCATGTCCAAGTCTTCTCAATCCGGCGAGCCGAGCCTGCGCCTGTTGCGTGTGGGCGAAAACGTGCGCCACGCCATCTCTGCGATCCTGACGCGCGGTGACGTGCAGGACCCCGACCTGGCGCGCGCCTCCGTGACAGTGTCCGAAGTACGGGTGAGCCCGGACCTGAGGAACGCTACCGTGTTCGTGATGCCGTTGGGCGGCGATCCGAAGCTGACGGTGACCAAGGCACTGAACCGCAACAGCGCGTTCATCCGCGGCGAGATGAGCAAGGTGGTGCATATGAAATATATGCCGCGCCTGAAGTTCAAACTGGACGAAAGCTTCGATGAAGCCAGCCATATTGACGCCATCCTGCGCGACCCGCGCGTGACACGTGATACCCACGGCCACGACGAGGAAGAATAGGCGTGGCAAGACGCAAAAAGGGCATCAAGGTTGATGGCTGGCTGGTGATCGACAAGCCGCTTGGCATTACCAGTTCGGGTGTTGTCGGCAAGGTGAAGTTCCTCACCAAGGCACAAAAGGTGGGCCACGGCGGTACGCTAGACCCGCTCGCCTCCGGCATCCTGCCCATCGGGCTCGGCGAAGCCACCAAGACGATGCCTTTCATCGTGGATGCCTCCAAGGACTATGCTTTCACCGTCAAATTCGGTACCGCGACCGATTCGGACGACCTTGAAGGCGAAATCATCGAATCCGGTGCCCGCATCCCGCAAGAATCTGAAATCCTTGATGTTTTGCCGAAGTTTACCGGCACCATCGAGCAGATCCCGCCCGCCTATAGCGCCATCAAGGTGGATGGCCAGCGCGCCTACAAGCTGGCGCGCGACGGCGAAGAGGTGGAGCTGAAGGCAAGACCTGTTGAAATTCAAGAGCTTAGCCTGACGTCCTTCGACGCGGACAAAGGCGAGGCAGCGTTTCATGTGACCTGCGGCAAAGGCACCTATGTGCGCTCGCTGGCGCGGGATATCGCGCGCGCCGTTGGTAGCTGCGGCCATGTGGTGGCGCTGAGGCGCCTTCGCGTTGGCCCCTTTGGCCTTAAGGACGCGATTTCACTGGAAAATCTGGAGGAGTTGGGCCATAGTGCGCCCGCTCAGGACTATGTAAGTCCGATCACGACAGCGCTGGACGACATCCCGGCGGTTGCCGTGACGGATGAGGAAGCGAAACGCATCAGATGCGGCATGACCATCCTCAAGCCTGAGATCAAGCAAGGAACGCTTGTGTTGATGGACGGCGACGTGCCGCTGGCGGTCGCTGAAAATACCCATGGCACCATTCGCTCCTTGCGGGTCTTCAATATGTAACTTTTTTGTAGGAGAAGACGATGTCGATTACTGCTGAACGGAAACAAGAACTGATCAAAGAATACGCCACCAAAGAAGGTGACACCGGCTCCCCTGAGGTGCAGGTTGCAATTCTTTCCTCGCGTATTGCTACTTTGACCGAACACTTCAAAGACCACAAAGGGGATCACCATTCCCGTCGCGGTCTGATCAAGATGGTAAACCAGCGCCGCAAGCTGCTGGACTATCTTAAAGGCCAGGACGTCGCGCGTTACACAACGCTCATCGGTCGTCTGGGTCTCCGGAAGTAATTCAGTTCGGGAAGGCCGGTTCAAGGGAACCGGCCTTCTTCGCTTTTGGGGCTTCCGTTTCCAATTTCCCCTGAAAGCGACAAGAAGACACACCTTGGCTTCTAATCCGGGAGGCCTGGGATTTTTATTTAAGCGGGGCGTCTTCATAGGGAAGGCGCCAAAGTTGTCCGGCAGTGTAAGTGCGATACCCGGGCAGCTGCTGAAAGGTTAGAAAATGTTCAATATTCATCGCAAAGAAATCGAATGGGGTGGCCGTACCCTCTCTCTGGAAACCGGTCATGTAGCTAGACAAGCTGACGGGGCCGTAATGGCCAAATATGGCGACACTGAAGTGCTGTGTACCGTTGTTGGTGCCAAGTCTCAGAAGCCAGGTCAGGACTTTTTCCCACTGACCGTAAACTACATCGAGAAATTCTACGCTGCCGGCAAAATCCCTGGCGGCTTCTTCAAGCGGGAAGGCCGCCCAAGCGAAAAAGAAACGCTTGTGAGCCGCCTGATCGACCGTCCGATCCGTCCACTGTTCCCATCGGGCTTCAAAAACGAAGTTCAGGTGATCTGTACGGTTCTGAGCCACGACCTTGAAAACGATAGCGATATCGTTGCCATGATCGGCGCTTCCGCCGCTCTCACGCTTTCCGGTCTGCCATTCTTTGGCCCGATCGCCGGCGCGAAAGTTGGCTACAAGGACGGCGAATACATCCTGAACCCGACCCTTGAGGAAGTGAAAGAAAGCGAGCTTGAGCTCGTTGTTGCAGGCACCAAGGACGCTGTTCTGATGGTTGAGTCTGAAGCAAAAGAACTTTCTGAAGAAGTGATGCTGGGCGCTGTGACTTTCGGTCACGACGAGCAGCAAAAAGTGATCGACGCAATCATCGAGCTTGCTGAAGTTGCTGCGAAAGATCCTTGGGAACTGGCTGAAGGCCCGAACAAGGATGACTTGGTGAAAGCCATCGCAGACGCTGGTGAAGCTGACCTGCGCGCAGCTTACGAGATCACCACCAAGCAGGACCGCGTTCTGAAGATCAACGAAGCGAAAGCCAAGATCAAGGAAGCTGTTGCGCCTGTTCTTGAAGCCAACGAAGAGCTGACAGAACAGATGGTTGGTGACCTGACCAAGAAGCTTGAAAGCAAGATCGTTCGCGGCAACATCCTCGAGACCGGCAAGCGTATCGACGGCCGTAAGCTTGATGAAGTTCGCGACATCGTATCTGAAGTTGGCGTTCTGCCACGCAGCCACGGTTCCGCGCTTTTCACCCGCGGTGAAACGCAGGCACTGGTTGTTGCAACCCTGGGCACCGGCGAAGATGAGCAGATCATCGACGCGCTCGAGGGCAGCTGGCGTTCGAACTTCATGCTGCACTACAACTTCCCACCCTTCTCCGTGGGCGAGTGTGGCCGCGTTGGCTTTACTGGCCGCCGCGAAGTGGGCCACGGCAAACTGGCTTACCGCGCAGTTCGCGCTGTTCTGCCAACTGCTGAAGAGTTCCCATACACCATCCGTCTCGTGTCCGAGATCACTGAATCCAACGGTTCGTCTTCGATGGCGACTGTGTGTGGTTCCGCTCTCGCCATGATGGACGCAGGTGTTCCAATCAGCCGTCCGGTTTCCGGTATCGCCATGGGCCTGATCAAAGAGGGCGACGACTTCGCTGTTCTCTCTGACATCCTGGGTGACGAAGACCACCTCGGCGACATGGACTTCAAGGTTGCTGGTACTGAAAAGGGTGTTACTGCGCTGCAGATGGACATCAAGATCACCGGCATCACCAAAGAGATCATGGAAAAGGCACTGGCACAAGCTGCCGGCGGCCGCGGTTACATCCTGGCTGAAATGAACAAGGCGCTCACCGGTGCCCGTACTGAGCTCAGCCAGCACGCACCGCGCATTGAAACCATGAAGATCCCAGTGGACAAGATCCGCGAAGTGATCGGCACGGGCGGTAAAGTGATCCGCGAGATCGTTGAAGTGACCGGCGCCAAAGTGAACATCGAGGACGATGGCACGATCAAGATCGCGTCTTCCGTGGCTTCCGAAATTGAAGCTGCGAAAGCATGGATCAACGGCATCGTGGCCGAGCCTGAAGTAGGCACGATCTACAAAGGCAAGGTTGTCCGCATCATGGACTTCGGTGCGTTCGTGAACTTCATGGGCAGCCGTGACGGCCTCGTACACATCTCTGAGCTCGTTGAAGAGCGCGTGGAAAAAGTGACCGACGTTGTGAACGAAGGTGACGAAGTGTACGTGAAATGCCTTGAAATCGACGGCCGCGGCAAGGTCCGCCTGTCGATGCGGATGGTGAACCAGGAAACGGGTGAAGAAAACCCGGATGCGCGTCCACCAAAAGAGTCCCCTAAAAAGGGCGGCCGCCGCGACTAAGCTACTCTGGGTAAAGTCCCTCGTGTTTTTGTGCACGGGGGACTTTTCTTTACCAAAGGAAGTGCTTAATTGATTTGAAACCGGCGTATGGTACCATCACGCCGGTTTCACCCCTTTTAGGAGGGTCCGTTTTACGCTACGGTTGGCTGAAATACGGGCTGGGGTTTCGGGAGAGTTTGATGAGTTTCAGTTTGAATAGTATCCGCCTTGGCGGCAAAGAGGTTCTGCCCCTGATTGAAGGGGGCAAGGGTGTCGCCATTTCAACAGGTGCCAGTTCAGGGCCATGGGCAGCAGCCGGCGGCATCGGCACGATTTCCGCAGTGATCGCAGATCAGTATGACGCGCACGGCAATGTCGAGCCCCACGAATATACAGGCCGCACCAGGAAGGACCGCCACGAAGAGATGGTCCAATATTCCATCAAGGGCACCATTGATCAGGTGCGCAAGGCATGGGAACTGTCGCGCGGTGAAGGCCTTATCAATATCAACATGCTTTGGGAAGTCGGCAGCGCGCAGCGCATCCTGCACGAAGTGCTTGAGAAAACCAAAGGCATGATCCACGGCGTGACGTCTGGCGCGGGCATGCCCTTCAAGCTGGGCGAACTGACCAGCAAATACGGCGCACACTATTACCCCATCGTGTCTTCCGGGCGGGCCTTCGGCCTTCTGTGGAAGCGTGCTTACAAGAATTTCGCAGAACGCCTTGGCGGCGTTGTGTATGAAGATCCATGGCTCGCGGGCGGTCATAATGGCCTCTCCAACGCCGAGGACCCCACCAAGCCGGGCGATCCGTACCCACGGGTGCTGGAGCTCCGCAATATCATGCGCAAGCTGGGGCTTGATCATGTGCCGATTATCATGGCCGGTGGTGTGTGGAACCTGAAAGAATGGAAAGACTGGATCGATAACAAGGAAATCGGCCCAATCATGTTCCAGTTCGGCACGCGCCCGCTGGTGACCAAAGAGAGCCCGATTTCCGACAGCTGGAAAAAGAAGCTCCTGAGCCTGAAGCCTGGCGATGTGCTGTTGCAGAATTTCAGCCCGACCGGCTTCTTCTCAAGCGCGCTCAAGAACAGCTTCATTGGCGAGCTGGTGCAACGGAACGAGCATCAGATCGACTTCCGCACGGAAAAGGACGAGGAGTTCGATACCGAGCTGGTGGTTGAGCGCAAGACCTATATCGTGCGCCGCGCTGATGAAGGCAAAGCCCGCGCCTGGATGGCTGAAGGCTTTGAGCGCGCGATGAAAACGCCTGACGGAAGCCTGATTTTCGTCACGCCTGAAAAGTGCGCAGAAATCCGCAAGGACCAGGCCGACTGTGTCGGCTGCCTGAGCCAGTGCCGTTTCTCTTCGTGGGCCACGAATGAGAAGAACTCCACAGGCCGCCTGGCGGACCCCAGGAGCTTCTGCATCCAGAAGACGC
>JBNKYQ010000070.1:0-12318 GCA_050300975.1 Kordiimonas sp. | reverse complement strand
AAGGAAGTCAATGGCGCGGCGAACGCCACCTGCGAGACGGTCGATCAGGTGATCGAGATTTTACGCTACACGACAACCGGCGTGCTGAACCGTTAGGACCCTTATGAAGCTCTATTATTCCAAAACATCGCCCTATGCGCGCAAGGTACTTTTGCTGGCCAAATCGCTTGGCTTTGGGGGCCGGCTGGACGTGGTGATGGCCAATCCGCTGGCGAATGAAGAGGCCCTCCTGGCCGCCAACCCGCTGAACAAAGTGCCAGCGCTTGTCCTTGACGATGGCCGCTGCGTGATCGATAGCCCGGTGATCATGGAGTTTCTCCTCGATATGGCCGGTAAGCCACGCGCGGGGGACGAGTATTTCGAGGACCTGCAGATCCAGGCGATCACGGACGGCATATTGGATGCCGCGCTTTCGCTGGTGATGGAAGGTCGGCGCGAGGATTCTGAGAAATCGGCCTATTGGCAGGAACGCTGGCATGGGGCCATCAGGCGGGCGCTGGCGGTCCTAGAGGCTGACTGGCTGGATAAGCTCCATGCCTGGAACAGCGCCACGATCGCGACGGCCTGCACGCTGGATTACCTTTTGTTCCGGCTTCCGGAAATTGGCTGGCGCGAGGCCCACCCTGCGCTCGCCACCTGGTTTGATGAAGTTAGCCAAAACCCCGACTTCATCGCCACCAACCCGCGCGACTGATGCTCCAACAAAAAGGCCACCCGGCGAACCGGATGGCCTGATCTTTCGTCTAGTGCAGCCGCCTAGTCAGCGTTGCGCTGGGCGTCGCGCATGGCTTTGAACTCGGTGCCCTCGCGCCAGTTCGGCCATGTGTCGCTGTCAATCAGCATGCGGCCCGTGTTGTAGTAAAGCTCAAGGTCTTCAATGGCACCTGTCAGGTCCCAGTCGTCGCGGTATTCGTCCGACGGGGCGTGATAGTGCTTTTCGGTATATTCTGCGACAATCGCTTCCACATACGCCCGGCCCTTTTCCCGGTGGTCATAGCCCGAGTTGGGGTAGAGCATCGGCACGCCCTTCTTCGACAGCTCGAAATGGTCAGAGCGGTAGAAATAGCCTTTCTCAGGCTCCTGGTCGGCCACCAGAATGCGGTCCTGCGCCTTGGCGGCGTCCTTCAGGGTATCGTCCAGTTCGGAATTGCCGAGGCCCACAACGGTCACGTCCCTTGTTGGGCCGTAGAAATTCAGGCCGTCCATATTGATGCCGCCTACCGTGTTCTTGAGCGGGAACAGCGGATGCTCGGCGTAATAGGCCGAGCCCAGAAGGCCCTGCTCTTCCGCCGTGACCGCCAGGAACAGCACAGAGCGCTTCGGTTTGGGGCCGGAGGCATATTTACGCGCCAGCTCAATCAGGCCGCCGGTGCCGGTGGCGTTATCGAGCGCGCCGTTATAGATGTTGTCGCCTTCTTGTGTCAGGTCGGTGCCGATATGGTCCCAGTGCGCCATATAGACGAACACTTCATCCGGGTGCTCGGATCCTTCAACGAAGCCGGCCACATTGCGGCTGTCCATGTGCGCCACTTCAGAGCGGAACCCGGTGGAAAACTTAAGGTTCATCGGCACGGCCTTGAAGCCGGGCGTTTTGGCCGCTGTATACATGGCACCCAGGTCAAGGCCCGCCATGGTGAACAGCGCTTCGGCTTTTTCCTTGGTGATCCAGGCTTCGGCTTCAGAAAATCCGGTGCCCTTGTCCTCGCGCACCAGGCCGAATTGCGGGCCGGTCCAGCTGCTGTCCACCGTGTGCCAGCCGTAGGCGGCGGGCTTAGTGTCATGAATGATGATGGCGGCTGCGGCGCCCTGGCGGGCGGCTTCGTCGAACTTATAGTCCCAGCGGCCATAGTAGGTCATGGTGTTGCCGGCGAACAGGTCCGGGTCCTGGGTCGCGTAGCCCGGGTCATTGACCAGCATCACCACGGTCTTGCCGCTGACGTCCAGGCCTTCATAGTCGTTCCAGCCGCGCTCGGGCGCATTGATGCCGTAACCCACGAACACCATGTCACTTTCGTGCACCTCGCTGTCGGTCTGCTCGCGGCGCGTCCAGACAACATGGTCGGCGCGGTAAGCAAGTTTCAGCTCACCGCCGTCGCCCGTGATCATCATCTCGGGGGTACCTTTGGTCTCGATCGACACCAGCGGCACTGCCTGGGTGTAGCTGTCACCGTTTGCAGGCTTCAGGCCCGCCGCCTTGAAGGCATTTTCAACGTAGGCGACTGTCAGGTCTTCACCCGGTGTGCCAGGCGCGCGGCCACCGAACTCGTCCGAGGCCAGCGTGGTGATATGGGCCTTCAGGGCCTCGGTATTCATGGTGTAGGCGGCTGCCGCCTCGTCCTGCTTCTGGCCTTCGCCGCAGGCTGCAAGCGCAAAAACAAGCGCGCCGGCAAGTGCAAAATTCTTCATGGAAAACTCCCCGCTTAACGTTCGGGAGCGAGAGTGGCGGGTAGCGGCCGCGCTGTCAATGCGACTTGAGGTCATTGGGGGCGCTTTACACGCCCATTTGAGGCGTTCACGCCACCAGCTGAGGCGTTTGCGGCGCCGGCATCGCCTCACGGGGGGCATCTGGCGCAGGGTTCTTCCTGACAAATGAATGGATTCAGGAGGTAACAATGAAATCCAGCAATATAGTGCTTGCGACAGCCTTGAGCATGGCCATTGCCGGGCCCGTGGTCGCGGCAGACGAGGATACCGTCTTCGGCTACAGCTTCCTTGAAGGCGCCTTTGTGCACGACGACCTGCGCACGGGCGGCCTTCAGATCACTGACCGTGACGGCGTTGGCGACACAACGGACGATAATTTCGGCACCCTTTCGGGCGCCACGGGCAATGGCGCATCAGCACGCCTGTCGTTTGAGCTGTTCGGCGATGGCGACAACGGTTTCCACGTCGTCACCGACTATCTGCAGACAAGCCACGAACCGGTGCTGGGGATTACCAGCTTGCAGGGTTGGTCGGTCTCGGGCGTGTTGGCCGCCAAGCAGAAGGAATGGCGCGCTGCGATTGGGTATCACACGCTCCTCGGCGAAAAGATCAGCCTGTTCGGTGAAGTGGGCCTGGTAAACAATAAGGTTGATTTCGGCAGTGCCGCGCTTGTGATCGGCGGCAACACGGCCACGGCTGACCTTGGTGAGGCCAGCGGGTCCAAGACCTCTCTTGATGGCAGGCTCGGCGTCCGCGCGATGGTGAGCAAGCGTTTTGAAGTGTCTGGCTACGCGCGCTATCACGGCAATGGCAAGACCGTCTCAAGCGACACCGGCAACAGCGTTGACTTTTCCGGCAAGGTGAAGGCCGGCGCGGGGGTGATCTATCACCTCAACAAGCGCTTCGCCTTCGGGCTCGATTATGAGTTCGCCAAGCCTGGCCGAGCCCGGCTGGCCGCACGGCTAAACTTCTAGGCGCGCATCCAGAAGCTGCCGGACATGGTCTACCCGTGTCCGGCCAACGGGCAGTTGGTCCCCGTTTGCAAGCCTGAGCGCATAGCGGCTTCCCTCAAGCGACTTGATGTCGAGAATGGCGCGCTGGTGCACCAGATAGCTTTTGTGCGTACGGACAAAATCGCCGGCCAGGATATGTTCCAGCCGGTTCAGGGATTTGTCGTGAAAACGCGTGTCGCCAGACGCCAGCACCGCTTCCGAATATTTATCTGCGGCCTTGAAAAACAGGATGGTTTTGAGGTCCACCACCTCAAAGCCGCCCCGGGTTTCAAACGAAAGCTGCCGGGGCTTTGCCGGCCTGTCCGGCGCTTTGTTCCAGAAGCGGGCGAAGGCTTTCGCCAGCCTGTCCCGGGTGAAGGGCTTGGGTACAAAGTCCAGGACGCCAAACTCGAAGGCCTCGAGCGCCCGGTCCGTCTGGGCGGACACGACAATGGTGTGGGGCGCTTTGGCCGTGAAGCGTTTGAGAAGGTCGAAACCGTCTTCGCCTGCCAGGTTCAGGTCCAGCAGGATCATATCAAAATCTGATTGTGCCAGCTGCTGGTCGGCATCAGTGACACAGGTCACGGAGGATGTGGCGGTGAGCTTGTCAGCAAGGATGTCAGCGCTCAGGCGCTGCAGCCTTCGGGCTACAAGCGGTTCATCCTCAACGATCAATATCCTGCAGGCCATGGCGGGTCAGCCTCCCTTCTGGCCGATTTCGAGCACTGTTTCCCAGTTGGTCCCCATCTGGTGGGCATGGAAGCTGAAATCCTTGCCGCAAAACTCTTCAAGCCGGGCGATGACATATTGGGTGCCTGTTCCGGTGCCGAGGCGCGCGTGGCTGCTTTTGGCCGCGACCGGGCAGCTGAGGCGGTAGCGGATTCTGGGCCCCACGGTTTCCGCGTGCAACTGGAACCGCACCTCCTGGCCAGTATAATTATTATGACTGAAGGCGTTTTCTAACAGCGTATGCAGGATGCCCGGCGGGATTTCTGCGTTCAGGTCAACATCACTGGTGCCGATCGTTGCCATGGCCTCGAAGCGCTTTTCCATCAGCGCCAGATGGACACGGCAAAGGTCCAGCTCCTCGCCAAGGGTAACACTCTTACGTTCGGCAAAGTCGGCGAGCATGCGGAATTCTTCTGCCAGGCCATCAATGAAGTCGACGGCCTCCGTGGGGTCGGTTTCCACCCATTCCATCAGGGCCGTGAGCGAGTTCATCAGGAAATGGGGTTGGATATTGCGTTTGATAAGGTCGGCCCGCAGGCGTTCGGACACCAGCGCCAGTTGCTGTGCTTCCCGGGTCCTGCGGCGAAGGTCCAGCGCCAGGTCTGTCGCCAGCAATAGCGTGATCGCGATCAGGTAGGGGTGCTTGCCCAGGGGATCTGCCATCAGGGCCACAAGGGCGATGCCGTGTCCCCAGAAAAACAGGCCCGGGGTTTTGCGGATACGGAAGGCCGCCAGGGCGGCTGCGGCAACCAGCAAGAGCTGCAAGACGCCCAGCACCACCATGTCCCTGCCGTCTTCGGGCAGCAGCAGCATGCAGATGGCAAGATTGGCTGCTGCCGCCGCCATCCAGAAGGCACGCCCGCCGAGCCTGAGCCGGGTGAAGGTTGTCCAGGCCAGCAGGCCATAAATCAGGATTGCCAGCGGCTCTCTGAGGGCATTGAGTGCCGGCTGCCAGCCGTAAGGATAGCTGAAGAGAAACTCTGCCTCCTGCAGCATGATCAGGCCGAATATGCCGAAGCAGGTGATCGCAGCAGATAGAAGCGCAGGGGCCCGCCCCCCGGTGACCAGCAGCAACAAGAGGTAACAGCCCACAAGGAACGAGGCGGTGGCGACAAAGAAAGTGCTGACGACCGACCAGTGAACCCCGAAAAAGTCTGACTGAAGCGCAGCTTTTCGCGCCCACAGGTTCAACCTGTCGCCTTCCTTGAGGCCGAGCGCGGTAACCCGCATTTCGAGGAGATGCTCCCCCGGCGTGAGGCCGCTTATGGGGATTATCACGCGGCTGTGGCGGTTGGCATCCTTGCCCAGTGCGCGGCTGGACCCGATCAGTTCGCCGTCCCAGTAAAAGTCATAGACGCCAGAAAGGCTGATGCGCATCGCGAGCGGGTTGTCAATCTGTTCGCCCGGCGCCAGGACAACACGGATTTTCTGCCGGAACAGGAGGGTCGCATCAGTGCCGGGTGCCTTGCCCGAAAAACCGGACCAATCCGCCGGGCCTGCATCCATATGACCGGGTGTCGGCACGAATTGAAGCGGTTCGCCAACTGCTTCAAGGTCTATCGCCTGGGCCGCGAAGCCGCAGGACACCCACACGAGCACCATGATTGCCAGAAAGTATCTCATGGGATGACCATAGCCTGACCGTGCCCCTTTGCTACAGCAAAAGCGCGAACGTCTCATGTCCGGTGAAAGGCCAGCGTGGTCAGCCGACGAAAGTATTCTTGATGCCGTCGAGGATGAACTGGGCGGCAAGTGCGGCCAGGATCACGCCCAGAAGGCGGGTCAGCACCGCGTTGACCGTGGGGCCAAGCCAGTCCATCACCTTCGAGGCGGCGAAAAAGACGACCAGCGTGATTGCCATGACCACGGCAAGCGCCCCAAGGATTGCGCCCTGGGCCTGGATGTCGCCTTCATAGTTGGACATGGTGAGCATGATGGTTGCGATGGCGCCGGGGCCCGCAAGCAGCGGAATGGCCACAGGGAAAACCGAGATATCCTCGAAATAGTCATCGAGCTTTTCAGCCGATTCCTGCTTCCGTTCGGTGCGTTTCTCGAAAACCATTTCAAGCGCGATGATAAGGAGCATCAGTCCGCCCGCGACACGGAGGCCGTCCATGGAGATGCCAAGGGCATGCAGGAACGGTTTACCCACAAGCGCGAAGAACACCAGGATCAGCGTGCCCACAATGGTGCCCTTGACGGCCATGGTGCGCTTGTGGCGTGTGTCGGTGCCCTGGGTCAGGCCGGCGAAAACCGGTGCGATCCCAATGGGGTCCACAATAACAAACAGGCCGATAAAGGCGGCGATAAAGGCTTCATACATGATGCATGCTCCACTTAATTGTCGCGGTTATCAGCCTGTTGGCAAACTGGTGACTAAAGGCTGTCAGGATCAATATTGTTCTGACGGCAGGTCGCTGTCACGGTATTTTTCAGGAGGCAGGCAATTGTCATGGGGCCAACGCCGCCCGGAACCGGTGTGATGGCGCCTGCGCGTGCGGCAGCTGTGCTGAATTCAACGTCGCCGACCACGCGGGTCTTTCCTTCGCCGCGCTCTGGCGCGTCGATCCTATTGATGCCCACGTCGATGACGGTAGCGCCCTTCTTGATCCAGTCACCCTTGACCATCTCAGCGCGGCCAACGGCGGCCACGACGATGTCTGCCTGGGCCACTTCGGCCGCCAGATCCTTGGTGCGGCTGTGGGCGATGGTAACGGTGCAGTTGGCGTCCAACAGGAGTTGCGCCATCGGCTTGCCCACAATGTTCGAACGGCCCACGACGATGGCTTTCATGCCGCTCATGTCACCCAGGGTATCCTTCAGCATCAGGTAGCAGCCAAGCGGGGTGCAGGGCACCATGGCATCGCCACCGGTTGCCAACAGGCCCGAGTTGATCACATGGAAGCCGTCCACGTCTTTCTCAGGCGCAATGGCGTTAATGACGGATGCTTCATCGATTTGCTTCGGCAGCGGCAGCTGGACAAGGATGCCGTTCACAGCCGGGTCTTCGTTCAGCGCGTGTACCTTGGCAAGCAGCTCTTCCTGGCTGGTGCTCTCCGGCATTTCAAAGTGGAAGCTGTTCATGCCGGTTTCGCCGGTCTGCTTCACTTTGTTGCGGACATAAATCTCGCTTGCGGGGTCCTTGCCCACAATCACAACGGCGAGGCCGGGCGTGATGCCAAATTTGTCCTTGAGGGTACCAACGTCCTTGGCAACGCCTTCGCGGACCTTGGCGGAAAAGGCTTTACCGTCGATGATTTTAGCAGCTGTTTCGGTGGGCATGGGTGTCTCCGTGCGGTGGTCGCGAGCGGTCGTGGCCTCAACCCAGAAGGCCCAGCTCGCGAAGCTTTGCGTCGAGCGCGTCAAACAGGTCGTCCGGTGCGCCCTCAAAGAGGATCGTCTTATTCCGGTTCTGGTCCCCCGCTATAAGGCGAATGGCGGATTTGGGCAACCTGAGTTTTTTAGAAAGCAGTTTGATGAGAGCGACATTGGCCTTGCCGTTTTCCGGAATGGCGGTGACGGTTGCCCTCAGGCGCGGCATGCCGTCCGCATCCGTATCCACCCGGTCCAGCTTGTCCGACGCGGCCTTGGGCGTCAGGCGGATATGCAGCCTGACCCCGTCAGCCGCACGGGTAAGCAGCTTATCCGACATTATAGAGGATGTTGATGATCAGCCGCTGGAGGAACATGATCACAAGGAACAGCACGATGGGCGAAATGTCCATGCCGCCCACGGCAGGAATGAAGCGCCGGATCGGCCTGAGGGCCGGTTCCGTCACGGCATGCAGGAAGCGCCCCACGCTCTGGACAAACGGCTGGTAGGCATTGACCACGCCAAAATGGATCAACCAGCCCAGAATGATGCTGATGATCAACATCCATTTGAAAATGTCGAGCGCGACATAGGAAACTTGCAGCAGTGCATCAATGACGACCATTTTTGATCCCTTTTTTCCCGTTAACGGTTCCTTGTCAGGTCAAGGCGTAAACTGTCACAGTTATTGCAAGACATGTAATGTGAGTGGCCGCGAAATGCAATTGAGCGGCAAAAAATACCCTGGGGTTCCGAGTCGAATGGCTCAAAATGAGACGCCTCTGGGTAAAAGTTGCCTATGGGGGCAAAAATTGCCCCCCTGGCAGTGGCAGAAAGCTGGTAAGATAGCGCATGGCGTTTTTTGGTGGCACAAGCTTTAGTGGTCTTTTTGGCCCGACGCAGCAGCAGTCGTTCCGTCCACAGATCGTGGGGATTGATACGTCGCTTATTGCCTTGTCCGTTGACGCCCAGATTACACAGCGCCAGCTTTCCCTTCTGAGCCCCGAACAGCGCGCGGCCTATTCCTTTGGCGATCGTGGTGACGCAGTTATCCCGCCATGGCAACTGCCTGAAGAAACCAAATCGCTCAACCAGCAAATTCGTGAAGTCCGGTCGCTGACCAAATTCATAGATCTGAAAGCTGATGACCTTGACGCCGTGGGTGACAAGGACAAGCAGGCGACGTTTGCTCTCTATAAGGCACTCAACAACCTTCGTGTGCTCGCCGAATATGCGTCGCAGGACAGCACGTCGGCGTCTTCGCTGTCGCGCCTGAATGACCAGTTCCAGTCGGGTCTGGCGGAAGTGCGGGATTTCCTCTCCACCGCTGACCTTGAAAAGCTGGACCTGTTCCTGGGCGACAAGGAATACAAGACCGAGGCGACAACTCGCCTTGGCAAGAATGGTACTGAGACGAACGGCACGCTGATCACCAATGATCCCAATGCAGCGATCACCGGCCTGACAGGCACTGAGGTCTTCACAGTTTCCATCACCAAGAGTGGCGTGACCGACGATATCCAGGTCGACCTGTCGGGCGTTTCCGGCACGCTGTCACTCAATAACATCAAGGATTATATCAACACCCAGATTGAGGCGCTGACCATTCTTGATGGTGGTGGCAGCCCCGTGCCGAAGCATTCCACCCGGTTCGACGTGCGGCGCGATGGCGACACTGGCCAGTACAGCCTGCAGATTGACGGCACCATCACGGAAGAGGTGAAGCTGTCAGCTGCGGTGACCACGCCAACGCTGTATGTGGCATCCGCCGTTTCGCAGTTGGATGATGAGTTTGCTGTGACCAGCCGGATTACCGAAATCAACGGCCTTGATGGCACGCTGGCGCTCGATGACGTCACCTCCTTCTCTGGCATCGACTATGAAGCGACGGCCGTGAAGGAACAGGTGGCCAAGCAGGAAGACGATAGTCTGGACCCGAAAATTGCTGGCCTGCGCGACAAGCTGCTGGCGGATGCAAAAGCCGATGTCACGGGCACTACCGGGTCTGACACTGTCGACGCGACAGACAATGAGCTGTCCATCACCAATGTGAACAGCGACTATCAGGTCAACGCCGATACCACGGCAAGCCGGGTTGCCGTTGACAGCGAAGGCGGCATCTATGTGGTGGGCACGTCCGAAGGCAGCTTTGGCCACCAGTTGAACACCGCATCGGGCGAAGATGTGTTCCTGACCAAGTTCGACACGGAAGGCAATGTTGTCTTCTCGCGGCTTCTTGGTGTTGCGGGGGATGCCGATGCCTACGGCATCACGGTCGATAGTGAAGACAATGTGATCATTGTCGGCAAGACCGACAGCGAACTGTCTACCAGCGATGTGATCGATACCACCGACGCCTTCGTCACCAAGATCAGCAAGCGCGGCGATGAAGTCTTCCGCTACCAGCTGGACACCTTTGGCGAGTCCGCTGCCTATAGCGTAGCGGTTGACAGCAACAATGATATTTATGTGGGCGGCTACACCAAGTCGGCCATCAGTTCCACATCCGGCTTCACGGGCGGGCAGGACGCGCTTGTGCTCAAGCTCGCGGGTTCGGATGGCTCATTGCAGGACTCGGTCGTGTTCGGCACCGCCGGGAACGACGTTGTCAAAGGAATTGCTGTCGACAAGAACGACAACCTTGTTGTTGCGACGGAGCAGCAAGGTAATGCGGTGTTATACCGCCTGGATGCCACCAACCTTGCGGATACGTCCAACAGCCTTGATTTCGGCAGCCTGGGAACGGGCGGTTCGATCCAGAGTATCGCCATCGACAATCTGAATAACGATGTTTATATCGCAGGCGTGACAACAAATGCGGCGCTTGACGCGGGTGGCACGGCATCTGTGGTCGGCACGGCCGCGGGTGGTTTTGAGGGCTTCGTCAGTGCCCTCAGCCTCAATGGCCAGACCAACCTGAAGGCTGAAAGCACCACCTATCTGTCCACCAGCGGTACAGACCGCATCAATGATGTGGTGGTGGTTGACCAGGTTGTTTATGTGGCCGGTTCGACCGCAGGGACACTCGCCGGCGAGACAGCGCATGGTTCGGTTGATGCCTTTGTGGCCCGGGTTGACGGTAAGACTGGCGCGCTTCAGGACGTGGAACAATATGGCGAAGGCCTTTCGAAGTCCGCAGTTGGCGGCCTGGCCTTCACCACGCAAGGCAATTCGGTGCTTGAAACCCTGGGTTTGCCTACAGGCACGATTGAGATTGATGAAACCCTTGATGTTCAGACGCAGACGTCCGCCAAAACGGGCGACTTCTTCTATATTTCCGTCGATGGCGGGACCAAGAAGAAGATCACGCTGAGCGAGGGCGACACCTTTGATGACCTCAAGCGGAAACTGCGCATTGCAGGCTTTGGTAAGGTCAATGTTGATGTGGCTACCACTTCAGAAGGGGACAAGCTGACAATTCAGACCCTGGATGACGGTGTGTCGATTGACCTGTTGCCCGGCACGGGCGACCGGGACCTCCTGAAGCGGATTGGCCTTGAGGCTGGCAAGCTTCTGCCGAAGAACGAGGTGTTCGGTCTTGGCGATGACGAGGAAGAGGATGGCTCCGACCCTGACAATCTGGGCGGTGCGTTCGGCCTCGGCCTGAAAGGCGAGCTGCATATCAAGGACAAGGCCACCGCCAAATATGTCCTGGGCCTGTTTGACGGCGCGATCAGCTCGGTACAGCGGGCTTTCCGCTCGCTGGAATATAACCCGCTGAAGGCACTGATCAAAAACGGCAAGTCGGCGTCGCAGGGTACGGTGCCGCCGCACCTGCAGGCCCAGTTGGCGAATTTCTCCACAGGTCTTGCCCGGCTGCAGTCCGGTGCGTCCGCGCCGTCGCTCAGTCTGTTCGTCTGACTTTTTCCTTTCTGTTCCTGTCTGTGAAGCAACCGAAAAGCCACCGAACCGGTGCGCGCCGGGTAGGAGCGCGCGCTTATGCGACGCGACAGGAAACAGGAGAGTGCCAGGGCTGTGGGGCAGGCCTGTGAAAACCAGGCAATTTGAAAACCAGGCGAATAGAGAAGCAGAGGACAAGGCAAATAAAAAGCCGCACGGTTGGTGCGGCTCACTGGGCTATCTCTATCGGAGATACCTCTCTCGGCGGGGTAGGCGGGAACAGGTGCACGATTGGGGGTCGAGTAAATAAATTTACCTATTCCCGCACCCCTGCTCGAGAGGTACTTTAATATAATACAAGGGGCGTGCCACTTTTTGTATTTTATGATTTATTCTTTTAAATCATAAGGTTGATGAAAAAGTCTTCAGACGGGGGCCAAAAGCTACCGGCCCAAATATTGCAAAAAGCAACATTTATTGTCTTTTTTTGCAATTATATCGCAAATTGCAACACATAAATTGAGCGCCTTGCAATAAACTGCCGCCGATGCGGAATGTCATCAAGCCAGATTGTCATCAAGCCAGATTGTCATCAAGATTGTCATTCAGGCAATATTCACACACTATGCCCTAGAAAGGGTGTGGGGCTCACGTGTGAGAGGCTTTTTGGCCGCCATGTGTTTTCTGACAGACCAGACCCGTCACGCAAGGATAGAAACAATATGCGCCTACCGGTTATTTTCTCGATCATGTTGACTGTCATCGCGGGATATGGGCTTCAGCCGCTAAAGGCGTCCTCGGAAGAGGGCGAGAAGGCGCAGGAGGTTGGCAAGCCCAAGATTGAAATGCAGCCGTTCAATCTGGCGCTTCTGGAGCGTGGCCGCGTGCGGGGCAAGGTCACCATCCATCTTGTGTTGGTGATTGAAGAAGCAGGGGGGCACGAATTTGTCCGCACCCGCCTGCCGCAGCTCAGGGCTGATTTCAACAGCGGCCTCACCATGCTCGCGCGCCAGCGTTTCA
>JBNKYQ010000069.1:0-12343 GCA_050300975.1 Kordiimonas sp. | reverse complement strand
ACCAGCGAAAGCCCAGCGAAAGCAAAGAGGTTCCAGGTGAAACCCTCGAATATTGTCGAAATAGCAAGCGCAATGACAGGCGTGAGAACGCTCATGTATGCGGCTCTGCCAATACCGATTTGTTCGATCAGCCAGATATACATTGAGAATGCAATAACAGTCCCGACGATCGCGAGATACAGCAGCGAACCCACGTAGGACACCGATGGATCAAAACTGGCGGGTTTTCCGCTGGAAAGAGCATAAATCAGGTTAAAGCAGGCACCGTAACTTAGGGCCCATGCATTGAAGGAAAACAGTGGCA
Organism: Kordiimonas sp.; assembly: GCA_050300975.1. Lineage (GTDB taxonomy): Bacteria > Pseudomonadota > Alphaproteobacteria > Sphingomonadales > Kordiimonadaceae > Kordiimonas. The sequence continues at coordinate 12,039 of JBNKYQ010000069.1, read as the reverse complement.
TCTGACGGGAGCCACTCGTTCCTGCAAAAGTATTCCCGAAAGAGCATACGATGGCCGCCCCAAGGCAAAGCAGGAGGCCCCGAAATGCCTCATCATCTAGGGTAAAGCTCTCTATTTCAGGTTTGAAGATAAATACCAGCCCTGATATCCCAAGAAGCGCAGCAATCAGGGCGCTTGGCTTTATTGAGTTTCCCAGAAACAGGCGACCATTGATAATGTTCAGGAACGACAGCAGTGCAAAAGTGATCGCGACCAAACCAGAGGTGAGATATTCTGCGCCGCTGTATGTCAGCACGTATGTCGCAGAGAAGAGGAACAGCCCAGTGCAGGCTGGCCAAAAATGCTGGCCTAAGGTGAATTTCAACCGTTCCTTTCTCGCTAGGCACAAAAGAAACAGCGTTGTGGAAGCTATTCCAAAGCGGTAGACGAGCGACCATTCCTTGGGCACGACACCGAGCTGTAGCTCAATTGCATACCAGGTGGAGCCCCAGATTAGAACACAGCCGATAAAGGCTAAGGAAACACGCACATGACTATCCTCAAAAGAACCTCATCCTGAGATACGTTTAATTGGTTCAGGGTCAATCTGGATCAGCTAGAGCAGTCCATTTTTATCCCTGCTGCAACAATGCCTCAATTTCAACGGGAAAAGGCTTGGCTTCGGTAATGGTAAGCTGACCGTTATAACCATTCGCAGCGAGTGCAGAATTGAAGAGGTCTGACGCTTCACGGCGAAGGTTCGTGGATAAGGGCTTCTCCGACCTTAATGCAAGATCAAACCGGTTTTCTTTGATGAGGCCATCAAGCTGGATAGCACCAAGGACGGAGAATTGTACCTCAAGGAGGAACCGCTGTGCATCTTTCCCGGCATCTTCTTCGGCACCGCTCCCACTCCTGCTGTCCCCCGGGCTTTCGTCCCTTGGTGGCGGGCCAAATAGCATCGCGACAATTGGCATGTCCGGGAACCGCAAGTCAAGCGGCAGCAACACGGGTCTCCATTCGCGGGATGTATCAGTTGTTGCCTGCATCAAGCGTGTCATCTCAGACTTCAACGAATCAAAGAGTGTCTTGTTTGACTGTTCCAGTGCCCTGGCTGCGTCCTGTCCCAACCAGGCTTCCGGACTGCCCCTGCCTGCGGCGTTCAAGAAGAAAAGGAGGCTGTTCACCAATTTACCACCCCCCTGGGCGCCTCTACTTGCCAGCTGGCTAGACAAGGCGGGGTCAGTGCCTATTACCGATGCGATGCCTTGCTCTAGTGTCGGCCAATAGTGTCCTCCTAAGGTGCTCAGTGCCGACCCTGTAGCGAGCTGTGATGCCATATCCATAGGCATTGTAGGCGGCGCTACATTCTGGGCGACGGCAGCTTGGTGTGGGACGATTTGTATCCAGTCGTCCGTAGTGGGGCGGAAGCTGTTGGGCATGGTGACAAACACATCACCGCGAGACGTTTCGATTCTGAAATCGGTGCTGGGGCCTTTTGGAGTCAAAAAGGCCCGTACAGTATGAACAGCCTTGATTTGTGCTTCTCCTGGCACGTTGGAAGAAGCTGCATTGTGTTTGTTTATCAGGACTGTCACTTGTGGTCTTTGGCTTGTCCCTGGAATGGCCAATGTGGCTTTGAAGGAGGCCTGCTCGTTCGCCTGGGTTGCAGTAGGCGTGGCATCCAGTTCAGACACCTTCACCAGCTCACCAGAAAGGTTGTTGGCCTGCGCTAGCGGAACAACAAAATTTCCTTTGGATGTCTCAACAGCCGCAAGAGTACCACCTGATGGGTTGAGCAAGGCTATTGGCAGAGGCAGGGATTTTGCTTCCTCTGGCGGCAGGGGACGGACAGATAGCACCGAGGCAACCTCGGCTGGTGCAACTTGGCTTTTTCCGGGGTCCATGACCTGGATGGCATGGGGCTGGCCGGAATAGGAAAAGGCCCTGATCGCGGGTCCAAGCCCCTGTTGCAGGGCATTCGGGTTTACGTCGGTTAGTGTGGATTTCGGAATTATATGGGTGGGATCCAACTGCTTGGGTAGGCCTGTTTCCAGGCCGCCTGCCTGAAAGTACGCGGCTGTGTTGGCTTGGCCTCCTTGCTGCGCAGCAATAAGGGTAGCCAGGTCTTGGCTACTGTTTCGACTTGCCAGAAAATCAGGATTTCCTGTCTGTTGCGATGTGGCAATCGGGGGCTGGAAGGGCATCTCCGGGGCCGGAGTGTACGCCTGGCCGCCGCCACCTAAAGGAGATGAGCTTGTTGGCGATGTCCTGCCCAGGACATCAACCAAGGAGGTAGGGGGCTGCTGCGATACATACTTCGTCTGCACAGCGGGACCATAGCCCGCCTTTTCGGGAAGCAGAGGTACATTTGACGATTGTTGCCCAGTTTGGGCCGCCTGCGGTCTCGTGTGAATTGCTATCACAATCAGCGCGAGCCTCACAGGCGGATCTATCTTACGCCCATTGCGTTCATGAAGGTCCGCAGCCAGTTTATGGCCCGCTTCAACTATTTCGAGTTTGACATCATCTCCCGGGCGCAACCCAGCATCTGGACGCAGCGCGAATGTGGCGGTTTCGGTTACAATGATTGGACGCCCTTCATTGTCGATCTTATTGACCTGTTCTTTCAGGCGTTCCCCGACTTCCAGGTGGGCTGCCGTGGCGGAGATCGATACAGCAGGTTCCCGTCCGCGGAGGTGCTCGACCTGCTCATTCTTCGACGATGAATCTCCTTTGTGCTCGCGCGTCTCTGTCTGCGCCTGCTGCGGATCTTTGGACACATTGCTGGTCTTGCCGGTCGTGCGTGCGACCGGATCTACGGGTTTGGGAAGCGGTGGCCCGGATATGTCACTCATTCCGCAGTCCTTCGAGCTCGGAACCGCTGAAGTGGGCGCGTTTAGCGCCCAATAATAGTTGCAGCCAGAGCTTTAACGTCCATTGCCGCCTCTGATTGAGGATGTCTGATCAGAAGAGGCACTTGAGACCTTATCGCGTCAACGACCTTGGGGTCATTCTTGATGATACCGCTAAGTGGTGGTGAAATCTTCAAAAATCCTTCGCAGGCCCGCTTGATAGCCGCAAACGCTTTCTCGCCTTCCTTCTTTGACGCGACATTATTGACAACGATTGAGATATCGGCGGACGGATTCCGCATATGGGTTACCTTGATGAACGCATATGCATCTGTCAGGGACGTCGGATCAGCGGTCATCACCACGAGTATGCGCCCCTTGTGTTTGGATAACGTCATAACTGATGGATCGATGCCGGCTGCCAAGTCCAGCAGCACATGATCATAGTTCTCCGCCATATGGATCAGATCATTGCGCATGCTCACAAGCGTTTCTTTTGATAACGACCCTAGTGCGCCCGACCCGGACTTGCCTGGCAACACGTCAAACCCTGATCCTGATTGATCCGTAAAGGGCGTGATGATGTCGGCCATGGCGGCATCTTTTGCGATGACCTGGCCGAGGTCCTTGTCTGGCATCATGCCCAGCTGAATATCGACGTTTGCCAAGCCAAGGTCGCCATCAAACAGCAGGATCTTCTTGCCAGCGTGCGACAGGGCGTGAGCAAGGGATACGGAAACCCAGGTCTTCCCTACACCGCCTTTGCCCGACGCGATTGTGATCAAGCGTCGCTCCAGCATTTCTTTGCGATCTAAAGTCACGGGGTCATTCATGATTTCTCATCCGTCAGTGTGTCGGTTTTGCTTCGACGTGGTAAGGCTGTGATCAGCTTTGCAAGTGCCATAGGTGTTGCAGGGTCAAGTCCATCAGCCACATACGGGCTTCTGCTGAGCGCGGCGAGGGATAGATATCCTGGTCGAGCTGCCATAATGATGCTGGCATACCGCCGTGCAGCATCCAGACGTGTGGCGATGAACCGCTGACAACCAAGTCGGGAAAATACCCCCGCAATCTCTTGGGCGTCCAGTGCATCCAAACCCGCGGGCATGACCAGCACGGGTTCAGCATCAACCGCTTTGATAAATCCAAGAATTTCGCGAAGCTCATCCATATCGAATGGGTTTGTACCCGGGGTGTCGATAATGGTTAGCCCTCCGGTATTGGTACTTGACCGAACCACGGCGCTAAGTTCTTCGGGCGACGCAGCTGTTGAAACTGTTTGTTTCATCAGCTGTGCGAAGTGGTCCAGTTGCTGGATGCCTGCGGCCTTTACAGTATCGGTTGATATCAATTTGACCGGTCGCTCGTGCAGGACCGCGTCGGCGGTAAGCTTAGCCGCGCAAATCGTCTTTCCCGCGCCAGGAGGACCAACAAGCATAATAGGCCGCGTGGTGGCGTCTGTTAACGGGCTGAAGCGTATCGTTGTCTCAAGCGCTACGGAGAAGGCATCAATGATGCTTCCTCCTTCAACGGAGCGAGCTGCTTCGCTTATGTGAGAGGCGGTTTCAAACGGCAATCCATGATGGTTGAGGACAGCATTGATGTCGGCAGCATCAAAGTCCCGAGATTGCGGCAATGGGTGAGAAATCTCAAAAGCGGCCGGCGTCTGCTTTGGCTCGGGCGCCGTCTCTGCTGGGGGGGGAGTGGCGCCAGCCTCAAGCGCGGCTGTCACCCTAACGCCAGTTTTCCCTTCCTCAGTCTGAATGATAATGGCGTCCGGCCCGAGTTGGTTTCGGACAAGGCCCATCACTTCCGACATTGTCTTGGCATGAAAGGTTTTTAGCCGCATCGCGCTTGGTTGTCCTTGTGTGGCCCAACGAGGGCTCAACTAATGCTTAAATTTGACCGAGTGTCCGGATTTTGGCCTGCGGGTGTATTTCGTTTTGGCTCATCACAACCGTTGCAGGACGGAAACGCTCGACAATCGACCGGACATAGGGGCGGATTAATGGGCTTGTAAGAAGGACTGGCGCTTCGCCTCTCTCAGCCTGCTGATCATATACCATACGTACCGAATTGATAAACTCTTGCAGCCGTGTCGGTGCCATAGCCAACTGTTTTTCTTCGCCTTGGCCAACAAGACTTTCTGCGAAAGCCTGCTCCCATTCTGTAGACAGGGTGATAAGTGGTACAAGGCCTTCTACGTTTGAGTAGGCTGCGCAAAGCTGCCTGGCCAGTCGCGTACGAACATGCTCAGTGATGGAAACAATATTCTGCGTAAAGCCCGTTGCTTCGGCGACGCCCTCCAGAATGGTTGGCAGGTCGCGAATGGAAATACGCTCGGTCAGCAAGGCTTGCAGCACGCGTTGGATGCCAGATGTGGTAATTTGATTTGGCACGATATCAGCCACCAGTTTCTGGTGGTCGGTTGGCAGGTCGTCCAACAGTTTTTGCGTTTCCGCATAAGACAGCAAATCAGCCATATTGTCTTTGATGACTTCGGTTAGATGCGTGGTGATCACGGTCGCCGCATCCACAACCGTATACCCCCGGAAGCTGGCCTCTTCTCGCGCGCCAGAGTCTACCCAGGTCGCAGGAAGGCCAAACGCGGGCTCGGTCGTTGCCTCGCCGGGAATTTGCACAGGTTGGCCTTGAGGGTCCATTACCAACAGCATGCCCGGACGGATATCACCACGTCCAACCTCGGTCTCTTTAACCCGCAATACATACGTGTTTGCCGGCAGTTGCATATTGTCGAGGATTCGGACAGAGGGCATCACGAAACCCATTTCGGTCGCCAACTGGCGCCTCAAGGCTTTGATTTGGTCTGTTAGCCGGAACCCACTGTCGTCGTTGATCAGTGTTAGCAGGCCATAGCCCAACTCTAGCCGGAGCTGGTCAATGGCAAGCGCGGACGAGATTGGCTCCTCTGCCGGTACAGCAGCTTTCTTCTCAGCATCCTCCGCGATTGCAACTTGCTGGGCTTCGGCTGTCTTCTTGTTGGTCAACATATAGGCCGCGACGCCGAGGACGGAACCAAACAGAGCGAAGGGTAGCAGAGGAAGGCCCGGCATAAGGCCCATGGCAAGAAGGAGCCCGCTGGAGACGCCCAATGCTCTTGGGTAACCGCTGAGTTGTCCGAACAAGGCTTTGTCGGTAGCGCCAGAAACCCCCGCCTTGGTAACGAGAAGACCTGCTGATGTGGAGACGATCAGAGCAGGGATTTGCGATACGAGGCCGTCGCCGACGGTCAGGATCGTATAGCGGCTTACCGCGTCACTGAAGCTGATATCATTGATGACAACGCCAACAATAATGCCACCAACGATGTTGATGACGGTGATCAGCAGGCCAGCAATGGCGTCGCCGCGCACAAATTTAGCCGCGCCATCCATTGACCCGAAAAAAGTGCTTTCGTCCTCTAGTTCCTGCCGTCTGCGGCGAGCCTCAGGCTCATCGATCAAGCCTGCCGACATATCGGCATCAATCGCCATCTGCTTGCCGGGCATGGCGTCCAAACTGAAGCGGGCGGCAACTTCTGCGATCCGGCCCGAACCCTTCGTGATTACAACGAAGTTAACGATGACAAGAATAGCAAAAACAATGATGCCGATGACAACCTGCCCCCCCATCAGGAAGTTGCCAAAGGCTTCAATAACTTTACCCGCAGCATCCGTGCCAGTATGACCTTCTGACAAGATCAGCCTTGTAGATGCCAGGTTCAATGACAGCCGTAACATCGTGGCAATCAGGAGGATAGTTGGAAAACTGCTCATTTGCAGCGGCTTCAGAATAAACAGAGTTGTCATCATCACCATGACAGAAAAGGTGATCGACGCAGCCAGCATAATGTCAAGCAGCCAGCCAGGCATAGGCATGATCAACATCATGATGATGGTGACCATGCCTAGTGCGAAGGCGACATCTGAACTTTTCATGCCGGCCCATATGCCGCTGGCAGTCAGTCCGCCCTGTTGCCCACCTGGAGCTGAATCATTCATTGCTCGTCACTCATTCCATGCCCCGAACGCGCACTCTAGATCGACGCTCGGTGGTTACTGTCGCCAGGCTGTGGAATTGACACCCCATCTGCATGATATTGGTTCAATTTGTTCCGCAAAGTCCGGATGGAAATTCCAAGGATATTAGCCGCATGAGTTCGGTTTCCGAGACAATGCTTAAGTGTATCGATAATCAAATCTCTTTCCACTTCTGCGACCGTTTTGCCAACCAGTGTCGCAGAAACTTCAGGGTCTACGCTGGTGTCGCCTTGTGGAGCGCTATAGACCGCATCCTCCGGTGCCCGGCTTTCGCCAGAGCCTGTTACCGCGAGATTGCCGCTGGCATCAGGCAGCAAAACAGCCGCGGCTGAGATTTCATCCCCCGACGCCAGGAGGACAGACCTGTGCATAGTGTTTTCCAACTCGCGAACGTTGCCCGGCCACGTATGGGCTTTCAATACCTTCATGGCATCTGCGCCGATTGACCGCTCGTCGACCTGGTTTACTTCGGCATATTTTTTCGCAAAATACTCTGCGAGTGCCTGTATGTCTGACGGACGTTCGCGCAAGGGTGGGACGCGCAGGTTTACAACATTAAGTCGGAAGAACAGGTCTTCCCGGAACTTGCCATCTTTTACTTCCTGCTGAAGGTTCCTGTTGGAAGTTGCAATGATCCGAATATTTACATTCACAGGCTTGGAGCCACCAACCCTGTCGATCTGTCTTTCTTGTATTGCCCTTAAAAGTTTTGCTTGAAGGCGAACGTCCATTTCTGAAATTTCGTCGAGCAGAAGGGTTCCGCCATCCGCTTCTTCGAACTTGCCAATCCGGCGGGCAACAGCCCCGGTGAAGGCGCCTTTTTCGTGGCCGAACAATTCAGATTCCAGGAGGTTTTCCGGAATTGCGGCACAGTTTACTGCAACGAAAGGTTTGTTGGCACGGCGGCTTTTCTGGTGAACAAAACGCGCCATAACTTCTTTACCCGTACCAGACTCTCCGGTGATCAGGATACTTGCTTCTGATGGGGCAACCTGTTCGGCTAGGGCTGCAACATTTTTCATGATTGCATCCCGGTAGATGAACGACTGACTGTCCTCGGTAACCGCTTCCAGTACTGCGGCGATCAACTCAGCATCGGGTGGCAGAGGGATATATTCTTTTGCACCCCCGCGAATTGCTGCGGCTGCAGTTTTTGGGTCAGTGCCGATGCCACAGGCGACTACAGGAATTGAAAAATGTTCGGCGCGGAGCTTTGGGATAAGTGATGGAATGTCCAGAGCGATTTCTACCATCAACAAATCGGCGCCGCGGCTTCTCAAAATAGAGAGGGCGGTATCAGTGTCCGGTGCATGTGTGACCTGAGCGCCACGGTCCATGGCAATCTGGCTTGCTGCACCCAACTGGCCATTCAGCGTTCCTACAATCAGCAGTCGCATTTTATAGTCTCCGTTACGTCATTCCACGCTCTGAGCGTGTCATGCGTTTCATTTTTGGTATTGCCCGGGCAATTGACGTCTTCGTATATGATCATTTGAAAAAGGTTATCCTCTGAGCCGGTGGCAAGACAGTGTTCAGCAGCATCTCTAGGCGCCGAGGGTTTTCCTTGCGGCGAATGGAGGTAGCCCCCATCGCGTAAAGATTGTTCACCAAGGCTTCCTCATCGGTGCAATGCTCGGTCTTTGCCGCCAGCGGAATAAAAAACAAATGGGCCATCAGGGCGCCGTAAAACGTGGTCAAAAGGGCAACAGCCATTGCGGGCCCAATTTCGGCAGGATTGTCCAGGTTTCCAAGCATCCGCACCAAGCCGATAAGGGTTCCGATGAGGCCCATTGCGGGAGCAACGTCGCCTGCTCGCCGCAGAAAATCCACGGATCTCATATGGCGGGTCGAAGCCGTGCTGGCTTCGCGTCGAAGGATCTGTTCAATTTCTTCTGGTTCGGTGCCATCAACAACCAACTGGACAGCTTTCATAAGAAACGGCGTGTCTTTCAGTTTGGGCACAAGTCGTTCCAGAAGCAAAATATCATTGTGCTTGCGTGCTTCGACAGCAATTTTCATCACTTTGACCGCTTCTTCAGATGGGTCACGTTGGCTATGGCGGAGCAGCGTCCAAATGTTTACGGGTAGTGTCATCATCTCCTGAAACCTGAAACTGATAGCGGTAACCGCAAATGTTCCGAGAACAACGATCATCACGCCCTGCAGGTTGACGAAAGCCCATGGGGACCCTCCAAGCCAGATCGCTCCCGCGACCAGCAAGAAAGCTGTCAACATACCTAAAATCGTGCTCATTGGCCTTCAGTTCCCCCTCAAGTCCACGAACCTAGTTCGTGCCACCGTCCAGCTTGATGATTTCAGTCATAGTTACGCCCAAGTGATCTTCAACCAACACGACTTCACCGCGGGCAACGAGCCGATTGTTGACGTAAATATCGATCGCTTCACCTACTTTTCGGTCCAATTCAACGACAGCACCTGGCGCGAGCTTTAGAAGCTGGCTTACCTCTAAGGTGGATTTGCCAAGGACAGCTTGAACCCGGACTGGTACGTCAAAAACAGGCTCCAGCTCTTGTGCCGAACGGACCTGTCCATCTTCCTTGGGGGCTAGGTCGGGGCTGCGGCTGGAGCCATCGTCCAGATTCTGCAAGCCAACGTCGCCTGAATTTTCGTCTTCATTTGCCATTAAAAAATCCCTTATTCAGGTCCATCTGCGACCGACTGGTCGGTTGCATTGTCCAACTCAACATTCTCTTTTTCTTGGGGTGCCCCTTGCACTGCACCATCGGCGCCGGACATGACAAAGCGCTGCACTGCGGTTTCCACCTCTCTCATGATAGTGTCATGTTTGCGTTCGGTACCGCCGTCGGGCCATTCCACGCGACAATCCTGAGGTCCAAGGCCGGGTTCTCCAATCAACACTATGTCCCCTGGAAAACCTGTGGATGCTTTGAGGTCTTCAAGGCGTTCATTCACTGGATCCAGCAAAGCTTCAGATACGCGTACCACTAGCCGAGGTTCCTTTTGGGCTGTTGCCAGACAATCCTCAATCAAAGCTTCAATCTCGGCCAGGGGATGTGCTCGGATCAGGGCAGGGGACAGTTTTGAAGCAATTGCATATGCCAACTGTACCATCTCTTGTTTGATGCCAGACTCGAGTTGAGCCTTTTGTGAAAAAAGAGCGTGTGCTCCCTGGGCAATTTGGCTCAGTGTCTCTTTGGTCGCAGCCTCGATATCCCTGAGTGCCTGATTGCGACCCTCGTCGAAGCCATGGGCATACGCTTCTGACTTGATCGTTTCAGCGTCCGCGCGAAGTCTATCAAGCTCCTCGTCGAAGCGGCTTTTTGCGCCGCCATCAAAAGCCTGGTCAAATCTATATTTTACGGGTTCAGCCATTCGTCTTCATATCGCTTCTAATAGATCAACTCGTCTTCGCCTTTGTTGTCGGACAGCAGGATTTCACCTGCTTCCGCCAGATCCTTGGCTTTGTTCACCATATCCATTTGGGCTTCATCCACATCCCGAAGACGCACGGGACCCATGGCTTCCATGTCTTCACGAAGAATCTTTGCTGCACGCTCTGACATGTTGGAGAAAAATAGGTCTCGCAGCGTATCCGATGCACCTTTCATCGCCAGCGCCAGCTTGTCTTTGTCCACATTCCGGAGCAGCGTCTGGACGCCGCTTGGATCCAGATTAGCAAGATCCTCAAAGGTGAACATGAGTGCGCGGATACGCTCAGCGGAATCCCGGTTTCTGTCTTCCAGAGCTGCCAGGAAGCGAGACTCTGCGCTGCGGTCCAGGAAGTTGAAGATTTCGGCAATGGTCTCGTGGCTGTCGCGCCGACTGGTACGTGCCAGGTTGTTCATGAATTCAACGCGGAGCGTTTGTTCCACCTTGTCCAGAATATCCTTTTGCACAGCTTCCATACGCAGCATCCGCATGATGACTTCCATGGAGAAGTCCTCAGGCAAAACTGACAGTACACGCGCGGCATGCTCTGCCTTAATCTTCTGGAGCACAACTGCTACGGTCTGCGGATATTCGTTTTTCAGGTAACTGGCGAGCACCACCTCGTTCACGTTGCCAAGTTTGTCCCACATCGTGCGCCCGGCAGGGCCCCGGATTTCATCCATGATCTGTTGCACGCGATCGCCGGGCAGCATTTTTGAAAGCAGTCGTTCGGTACTATCGAAGGAACCATTCAAGTTGCCCACAGTCGATACTTTGGAAGCGAATTCAACAAAAAGTTCTTCGACATCGGTGGCTGCAACAGTACCCAGCGTGGACATATGTTGTGACAATTCCTTGATCTCGTCTTCCGACAGACCTTCCCAGATGTTCCGCCCATGCTCATCTCCGATAGCCAGCATGAAGGCTGCAGCTTTCTGTGCCCCGGACATTTTGGTTAATTCTGGCATTTGTACACCTGTCTCAATCTAGTTCGCTGGGTAGCGATATCATTCGGCATAAAGCCACGTTTTTACGATGGCGATCGATTCATCTGGGTTGGATCGGATAATGTCAGCAACCTTTTTGATCGCAGATTCTTGAATGCGGCCTTCAACCTGGGCTACGTCAATTTTTGCATCTGTGCGCATATCATCGCGCACCAATGCGCCAGTCTGTTGTGCATACCTTACCGCTGCAGCAGCATCTTCGTCACCGGCGGCTGCTGCAGCCATGACTTCAGCCGTAACCGGCGCTCCCGGCCCCATGATCGCAGGCGTTTCCATTGTCCGGTCTTCTATTTGACCGGGATCCGGCGCGGCCGGTGCATCTGGTATTGCTTCCACCAAGCGCATTACAAGCGGACGGACCACCAAGAGGATCACCAGAATGATGGAAATGATAACGCCACCCTGTGTAACAATATCCAGCAGATCCTGCTTATTAAGCCCGAGCACCCTAAATTCTTGTTCGGCCTGTGTAATAGGCGCCGGATCAACAAAGCGCATGGAGGTGACGATCACTTCATCTGTGCGATCTGCAGACTCTACAAACGGGATGGCCGTCAGAACCAAATCGCGAAGCTGATTGATTTCCTCAGGTGAACGTTCTTGGTAGCTCGTTGTATTGCCTTCACCGTCAATTTCGCGGATCCCGTCCACCAATACCGCTACCCGCAATTGAGTGATTTCGCCGGGCTCTTTGATGGTGACAGTTTCAGTCTTTGAGTTTTCGAAGTTGGTGACTTCTTCAGTTTT
>JBNKYQ010000068.1:0-12354 GCA_050300975.1 Kordiimonas sp. | reverse complement strand
GAAATTATTGGCTGGCATCGTGACGATCTCAGGGGCGCCAAATCCGGCGTCAGTAGCCAGTTCCACAACAGTTTCCATGTCCCTCACTCCCCAGCTGTCATTGCTGGCCTTGAGCATTGCATCGAATTTTTCGTTGGATTCTGACGTATGAACGCCGCCCCGTTTGTAGGGACCATAGAGGTAAAAAACGCCGCCATCTGGAAGCGCGCGGCCTGCGCCCGCTACCAGTGCTTCTGTCACGGCCCAGGGGCTGATGTGCAAGAGGTTCGCGGCCATCACGGCGACAAGGCCTGCTGGCAGATGGTCAAGCGGCCAGTCGCCTTCCAATAGGTTGAAGTGCTTGGCGGGCAGGATGTTGCCGTGTCCTGAATGGGCGCGCCAGGCGTCAATGCTTTCCAGATGGTGCGGCTCAATATCTGTGGGCTGCCAATGCAGGTCGGGGAAATGGGGGGCCAAATGCGCTGCATGTTCGCCTGTACCCGCCGCAATCTCCAGCAGGCTGCCGCGCTCGGGCAGATGTTCCTTCAGCACTTCAAGGATCACATCCCTGTTGCGGGCGGTTGCGGGTGCATGAAGCCGGGCGTCAGACGCGGCGTCCTCATGCCTGCCGGGATCAAAGAACCGCGTCATCCGCCGCGCCGCCGGTTCTTGAACTGCATGATCAGATAAACCGGCACAACGATGGTTGCGCCCAGAAGCACATACTGCAATCCACTGCCCACCAGCCAGTTCCACAGCGTTGCCGCCTTGTTTGCAATCCAGCCGTAAACGTCGCCCGGGCTCCATTCAAGCCAGTAGAGCAGGAGCCCCACAAGGAAGCTCCAGATCAGCAGTTTGATGATGACGCCGGCATTGAACTGCATGTGTGTCTCCCTTCGAGCCGCTTTCTGCTCATCCTATTTGTCAGGCCAAGCGCCGTTCGGCAAGACATTCATGAGACAGGCCTGTGTGTCTGTACTGTCGCCGCTCAAGGTTCGGGCGGCAATATGGTGGGCCTGGAAATACTCGTGCTGGCTGGGTTCGCGGAATACCACTTCGAATACGCAAGTCTCATTTTCAAACAGCATCACCTGCACTGAACCGTCCCGGCGCACCAGCGATGGTTCACCCATCAGCGTGATAACCTGCTGCGGGTTCAGGCCCTGAAGGCGCTCTGGCGCAGGCGGCGGCGGGGCAGGCTGTTCGGCGTCAAGGTCGGCGGGCTGTTCGGCCTCGATCACAGGTGCTGGGGCCTGTGCTTGTGGTGGCTGCTGGTTCGTCGGCCCGCAGGCGGCAAGCATGCTGCCGCAAAGGCCAACAAACAGGATGTTCTTGGTGGAACGATTAACGGTCAAAGACACGGCCATCCTCATGCGCCAGAAAGTGGAAGATATGGGTCATCATCGCAGCGCCGATGATGGGCGCCAGCAGGTTCAGGAAAGGAACAGCAAAAAGCGCCGCAATCATGGCACCGCCCATAAAAATCTTGCCGCCATAAAGGCGCCGCATGCGATTGACCTCACGCGCTGGCATGTGGCGGATGGCCACCATCTCGAAATATTCGCGGCCCAGGAGGAAACCGTTGACCATGACGAAGAGCGCAAAAGCCCCCATCCCGAACGTCCCGAACAGCAGGATCATATAGGGCACGAAGGCAATCAGGTTCAGCAGGATCATCAGAAGCGTCAGCTTCAGCGCACCGAAGATGACATCACCGATTGGTACTTTGCGCAGGCCCTTGCGGTTGGGATAATATTCATCTTCGACAGCGTCGGCGATCTTGTCCGTCAGAAAGCCCATGACCATGGTCACAAGGCCAGGGAAAAGGACATAGGAACTAAGCGCCGCAACAGTCCAGAAGCCTGCCTGGTCGAGCCAACTGATGCCGCTGGTCCATTCCTGTGGCCAGTAGGCATACAAAGCATAATTGAGGCCGATCAGCGTCAAGAGTGCCGCGATCAGCGCCGTGAAGAACACACTTCTGAACCGTGGATGCAGAAGCTGCTGCCAACTTCGGTTAATTGCCTGCATGACCATGATTTACCCCTCGCTTCGATTTAAGTGGCACGTGACGCGCCTGTTGTTATCCTAAAAAGATAGGCACTCGCATCAAGGCTTGCAATGCTGGACATGTTTTCTATGGTGCGCTTCAGGAAAAACTCTGGGGGATGCCCCGGGCCATAAGGGATCAGATATGTCGGATAAATTTCAGGTTCTGTGCATCGGCAACGCCATCGTGGACATCATTGCCCGTGTGGATGACGATTTTCTGGAAAAACACGACCGCATCAAGGGCTCGATGATGCTGGTGGAGGCAGAGACCAGCGCGCGAATCTATGACGATATGCCGCCAGCGGTGGAACGCTCCGGTGGGTCGGCGGGCAACACGGCGGCGGGCATCGCGTCCCTCGGCGGAAAGGCGGCCTATATCGGTCGGGTGCATGACGACCAGCTTGGCATGGTGTTCCGGCACGACATTCGGGCCATTGGCGTTTCCTATGAAACCGTGCCAGCCAAGGAAGGCGCGCCAACTGCTACCAGCATGATCCTGGTGACGCCGGATGCCCAGCGCACCATGAGCACCTACCTGGGCGCCTGCGGTGAACTGAGCCTGAGCGATATCGACGAAGATGTGGTGGCAAACTCTGCCGTGACCTACATCGAAGGCTATATGTGGGACCGCGACCACCAGAAAGAGGCTGTCCTGCATGCCATGGATGTCGCGCACGCGCACGGCAAGCTGGTGTCGCTGTCGCTGTCTGACAGTTTCTGTGTTGATCGCTTCCGGTCAGAATTTGTCGATCTGGTGGAAAACAAGGTGGATATACTGTTCGCCAACGAAGCCGAAATTACCTCGCTTTTCCAGGTGGACAGCTTTGACGAGGCCATGGAGCGCCTGCGCCCCCATGTGAAACTGGCGGCGCTGACACGGTCCGAAAAGGGCTCCGTGATCCTGACGGCTGATGAAGCCGTGGAGGTGCCAGCGCATCCGACGACGGTGGAAGACACGACAGGCGCGGGGGACCTTTATGCTGCAGGCTTCCTCTTTGGCTACACAAGCGGCAAGGACCTTGAAACCTGCGCCCGACTTGGCGGGCTTGCGGCGGCGGAAGTTATCTCCCACCTGGGTGCACGCCCGGAAACCAAGCTGGCTGATCTGGCGGCGGAAGAAGGGCTCTAAGCCAGACCCTTTTGCTTATCCCCAGGGGCCGCGGCGCGAACCGCCGCTATTGGGGATGCCAGAGGCGCCGGGTGAGGCCGCAGGCGGCATCCGGTCAGCCATGGCTTCAAGGCGGGCGATACGCTCTTCCATTCGCGGGTGGGTGGAAAAGAGGCTGTCGAACGCCCGGCCATGCAGCGGATTGACGATAAACATATGGGCGGTGGCGGGATTGTCTTCCGCCGCCTCATTGACCGTCCGGCCCGCCCCGAAATGAAGCTTCTCAAGCGCGCTGGCGAGCGCGAGCGGTTCACCGCTGATTTCGGCCCCGGCTTTGTCAGCGGCAAACTCCCGTGTCCTCGAGATGGCCATCTGCACCAGCATGGCGGCCATAGGGGCGAACAGCATCACCAGGATGGTGCCAATCAGCCCCAGCGGGTTGTCGCGGCGACCGCCGAAGAACATGGCGAAATTAGCCAGCATGGAAATGGCACCGGCGATGGTGGCTGTGATGGTCATGGTCAGCGTGTCACGGTTCTTCACGTGTGCCAGCTCATGCGCCATCACGCCTTCAATTTCCGCTCGGTTCAGCATCTTCAACAGGCCCGTTGTCGCAGCAACAGCGGCATTTTCCGGGTTGCGGCCTGTTGCAAATGCGTTGGGCTGCGGGTTGTCGATGATATAGACCTTTGGCATCGGCAGGTCTGCGCGCCGGGCCAGCGACGCCACCATGGTCACCAGCTCTGGGGCTGTCTGGGCGTCAACTTCGCGCGCGTGGTGCATGGAAAGCACCATCTTGTCCGAATTCCAATAGGCAAACAGGTTCATTGCGGCTGCAATGACGAAAGCGATCGTCATGCCACCGGTGCCACCCAGCATATAGCCGATGGCAAGAAACAGGCCGGTCATGGCGGCCATCAGAAGGGCGGTTCTGGCAAAACTCATCATAGCTCACTCATGCATCGTTCTGTCGCATCTATATTGTGCGGCCTTTTATATTTGGGCAGCCTAGACTTTGGTTCAAGATGTGCGCCTTTTGCTTAAAAAAGGCGGAAAGATTCGCTAAGACAGGTCAGGGCGAACGGGAAAAGGGAAAATTCATGTCTGACACCAGACAGGGACAAATGCCGCCAACAGATATGGTTACCAAGGCCATCGGGCTTTTTCTGCTGCTGACAGCCATTCTGGCCGCAGGCGCTTCCATGATGGTGATCGAAATGGGTTTCAAGCGCCACTATGTGGCCATCATGATGTGGACTCCGGGCATCGCCGCGCTGCTTGCCTACAAGTTTCTCAAACTGGATATCGCGTCGCTTGGATGGTCCTGGGGCCGCCCGAAGTGGCAGCTTCTGTCCTTTCTGACGCCAATCGCCTATGGACTGGTGGCCTACGGTATGATCTGGGGCTTCGGTTTTGGCGGCGTGCTGGACCCCAAATTTGTTGAGGAAGCCGGATATCACCTTGGCCTGGTTGGCTGGTCACCTGCCGCGACCGTTTTGATGGGGGCGCTGATCTTCGGTGCAGTCGGCATGATCTGGCATATGGCTACCGCACTTGGAGAAGAGATCGGCTGGCGCGGATTGTTGACGCCACTCCTTCTCAGGAAAACCAATTTCGCGATTGCCTCGCTGGTGACTGGCCTGGTGTGGGCGATCTGGCATATGCCGCTCATTTATTTCACCAAATATAACGCGGGCCCGGTGGATATTCACATCCAGTTTGCCAACTTCACCCTGATGACAGTGGGCCTGTCGTTCATCATGACCTACTTCCGTATCAAGTCCGGCAACCTCTGGACAGCGACGGTCATGCACGCGGCGCACAACGCCTATATCCTGTCGATTCTGCAGCCCATGACGGTGCAATATGAAGAAACCTGGCGCTTTGCTAACGAGTTTGGTTTCATCCTGCCTCTTGTAGTGGCGGCCTTTGGCCTCTATTTCTGGTTCCGGGCCCGCAAGGAAGGGCTGGCCGGATCTGGGCAAGCGTGATCTGGGCAAGCAGGTGAAGGACAAGCGTGATGAGTGACAAAAGCGAGAAAGCAACAGGCAAAGACGAGCTTGAAAAGCAGTCAGGTGACGCAAAAGACAAGTCCACGCCGCTGCCTACGGAGCTTGGCGGCCGCAAAGGGCCAGAGCCAACTCGCTATGGTGACTGGGAAAAGAACGGCATCATTTCCGATTTCTAGGCTGCTGTAGGCCTGCTCTGACTAATCGCCCTTAGCGCCAGCATCATGGGCATCCACATCGTCCGCATCGGCATCGTCAGCCACGTCTTCATCGTCGGCTGCCGGGCTCTCTTCCTGAGGTGGCTTGGTAATGCCGGCCTGTTCCAGGAGCACTCTGAAGGCGACCAGTTCAGCCTCTGCGGCCTTGCGGTCCATGCCCGCAATCAGGCCTTCGGTGAAGCCGGGTTGCTTCATATAGATGCGCACCTGGTGCTCTGCCCGGTCGCGGCAATCGCCTTGGGTAAAGAAATCCTCAGCCAGCATGTTCAGGATCTTCTTGGATTTCTCCTGCAGGCTGATGTCCAGGCCGTGGAGCTTCTTCAAGATCTGCGTATTGTCCAGAATGGCCCGGCAGAAAGCATCCAGTTTTTCAGCAATTTTGCGCCGGTGCATTTCCGTGAGGTCCGCCTCGTTGATCCGCTTCTGCAGCTTGGTTAGGTCACCCATGCGCTGAACTGGTTGGTGATTGTCCAGCCCGACAAAGACCGATTCATACTCGGGCCGCGTCAGGATGGGCAGCATGAAGTTGGCCACCATGCGCTTGTTGCCGTGCCCGATGGTGTAGCGCTCCAAGTCAAGGAGCGCATTCATCTGGTCGATCGGGCTTTTCATTTCAAACAGCGCTTCGCCGACCGCCTGACTGTTCAGAAGACGGGCCGATCTTTTTGAAAGCGCTTCCTCAAGGCCTTCGAACTGCCCCATGTCATCGACAAGTGATGTCAGTTCTTCCCGAATCTGGTTCAGCCGCATCAGCTGGTCCACCAGCCCCTTGTCGCTGATCGGCTTGGCGGCTTCGATTTCGGTCTGCAGCCGGTTGAGAAGTACCCGAGCGGTCTGCGGCATTTGCCCCTGCGACAGGAAGCCGTTCAGGCGCAGGACTTCATCGCTGAAACAGGGTGAATGCTCGTTTTCGCCCATCATGGAAAGCTGACCTGCCTGCAGGTGCGCCAGCCAGATAATGAATTGGGCCCGGTCTTCAGGTTCGCCAAGAAGCTGGAACGGCACGGACTGGTGCTGCATCAGTTCGGCAATGAACTGGTCCAGGATCTCAATGACCCAAGCGGGCCGTTCTGCGGACAGCAAGATAATCGACCGGCCGATCTTGTCGCTCAGCGTCACAGCAGGGCGCAGGTATTCGGTGATTGAGGAGATGAGCAGGAAGCGCTTGTTGGACTTTTCCTTGAGCTGTTCGATGATCGGCTTGAGGCGACCCATCTCAAGCGAAGGGATTTTTTCCTTGTTGGCCTTCATGATCTCGATCGACTGATCGATGATCTTGTAGATCTTGCGCATGCGCTCCTGGATCGAGCCCTGCTCTTCCTCAAAGGATACAGCGGTCCGCTGCACCGCGTTCTGGAGCTTGGTGCCGGCGTTATAGAGCTTGTAATAATGATCCAGGCTATGCAGCAGCTCGGTCGGCGTGATCATCCAGTCGGCCAGTGTGTTGCCTAAAAGATCCCAGATGGACCGCCTGCCGTCCGGGCTATAGAGGTCGTCAGGTGTCAGGCAGGGCGAGATGGAGCCGCTCTGGTCATACTTCGACTGCTTGCGTTGGGCGCCACGGGAATAGATCTCGATCGACGAGAACTCATTGTTGGTCTTGTCGTAGCTTTCCTTGGAGACTTTGATTCCGGTGTATCTGCGGCTGCCCCAAAGCTCCTCGGCTTTTTCGACGGCAACCTTCCGTTCTTTGATAACTTCCAGAATGGTCCAACTGCTGCCGCGTCGCCCCACAATCTCGTAATGGACGCTTTGGCCTAAGGACATCGTGCCTCCTATCTCACACCCCGCCTCCAATTGTTGATCGTATCGTTCACCAATTCCTCAAGGCAGTCAACATCTTGCCGCCAGCTTTCGTGAAACTCCGGGTCATTGCTTGCTGGCCTGCGGTGTTCATCGAGGAAATCGAGCTGGACCCGGATCGGGCAGCCGACCCCTTCGCCCGCGATGACACATTCCCGATTCTGCAGACTCGGCAGCGACGCCAGGAAGCTTTCGCCGCCCTCAGGCATGGCATCCGCCACATAGGACCGGTCTTTTTCATTGTTCATGCGCATGGACACAATGGTGCCGCACTGGCTGAGAACTGCTTCCGACAGGTCGGAGGGGCGTTGGGATACAAGCCCCAGGGCCACGCCATATTTCCGACCTTCCTTGGCAATGCGTTCAAGGGATTTGCGCGCTGCCTGGATTCGGCTGTCGCTGGCTTCATGCGGCACATAGCGGTGAGCTTCTTCACACACCAGCAGGATCGGTGTGGCGCCTGCATGCCGCCTGCTCCACATAGCGAAATCGAACACAAGGCGGCTCAGGAGAGAGACCACAACATCGACGATATCGGAAGGCACGCCCGAGAGGTCGAGCGTGGTCACGGGCCGTCCGTCCACCGGGAAACGCAGAAGCTGTGATACCAGGCTCGTCAGATTATCCTGCATCAGCATGCCGGAGAACATGAAGGCGAACCGCTGGTCGGCCCGCAGTTCTTCAACCTTGTTCTTCAGCCTCAGGAACGGCCGGACTTCCTCGGCCTTCTCGAAACTGCCAAGTTCATCATCGATGGTCTTGAGAAGATCTGTCAGCTTGTAGGGAATGGGCGTGTCCACGGTTATTTTGGTCAGCTGATAGCTCGGCCCCGAAATCTTGCGGGCAGCCAGGAGGCAGCGCTTGAGGATGTCGATTTCTGCCTGCCTGTTGTGGGCGTCGCGGCCGATGAAGACCTCCACATGTTCTTCAAAGTTCATCAGCCAGTATGGCAGCTTCAGGTTATCGGTTGAGAAATGGACACCGTTGCCGGAAAAGGCCCGGGCATACTCATTGTGCGGGTCAAGAATCACTATATGGGCGTTGGGGCACCGCTCCACCAGCCTATGGATCATCAATGAGACGGTACTGGATTTGCCGGTACCGGTGCTGCCAAGAACCGCAAAATGCTTCGACAGCAGCTTTTCCACCAGAAGGCTTGCGGGGATGGTGCCGCTTGGGTGCACCGTGCCAACACGGATCGAGCCATCGTTCCTGGGCGCATAAATCTTCTCAAGGTCACTTTCGGTCGCCGCGTAAGCCGGATTGCCGGGCAGCGGGAAACTTCGAACGCCGCGGGAAAACTGCTTGTCGCTATATTGGCCCAATAGATCGACCGTGAGATTCAAGGCCCCGGACTGGCCGGCGGTCACCTTGCGGACAACACCGAACAGCTGGTCATCCCCGACGGGAAGTTTGAGCGTTGCACCAATGCGAAGGAATTCAGAAAGGGCGCCGTCGCGTGCAAGCGTGGGTTCGACTGCGAGGGTGAAACTTGCAGCGTCAACAGCCGCAACATGCCCGAGAAGACGGGCCTGACGGCCAGTGTCCTGCCCGCCGGTGCCTATGCCGGAGGGCAGGGGAGATGAGAGAGGCATCGAGACCTCCTATGTTTGCCTGATCGACTCAATTCATTTGAGTTTGACCCAGCTTGCGCCTAGATGCTTAACAAGGTTTTAAATGTCGCTTTTACCTAAAATGTGGCGGAAATCCAGACATGGAGCATCTATGGCTTTCCTTAGAGACAATCTGAAGCTTTTGGGGTTTGGCTTTGCCGCTGCGCTCTTTTCCAGCTTCGGGCAGACCTATTTCATCGGTGTGTACCGGGAGCCAATCTCGGCGGCTTATGGTCTCTCGAACAGCGATTTCGGCCTCTATTACATGATTGTCACCATCGGCAGTGCCGTGGGCCTGAACCGGTTCGGCCACCTGATCGACGGCATGCCGCTGGCGCGCTATGCGACTGGTCTCCTGCTCCTGCTGGCGGTTGCCTGCCTGTTCATGGGGCTTGCGGGGCCCGTGTTTCTTATTTTCGCGGCCATGATGTTTGTCCGCTTGATGGGGCAAGGCATGATGACCCACGCGGCCATGACCACCATGTCGCGCTATTTTGACAAAAACAGGGGCCGTGCGGTGGCGATTGCCGGGTTGGGTATGCCGGTGGGCCAAGCCATCTTCCCGGCGCTCGCGGTCTTCCTGATGACGCGCATGGACTGGCAGACCAGCTGGCTGGTTTTTGCCGCCATCTGCCTTCTCGTCGCCCTGCCGCTCATTCGCTATCTGCTGCGCCACCACGAACGCCATCATGCGAACTGGCTGGCGGCCACCGCCGCCAACGGCCATTCTGACGGTGCCACGCCAGGCCGTGTCTGGCGCCGCAGGGATGTTGTCCGGGATTTTCGCTTTTACCTGATGCTGCCGGCTCTGATCGTCACGCCTTTCTGGATCACGGCTGTCTTTTTCTTTGCCGAGGACATCGCAAGTTCCAAGGGTTGGACCATGCAGGCCTTCACTGGCCTCTATTGGCTTTACGCGCTGGGGGCCGCGGTCACGCCGCTTCTGGGTGGTGCGCTGGTGGACCATTTTGGCGGCCGTCGGCTGCTACCGTGGTATCCGCCTATTATGGCGCTGGGGCTTTGGGTTGGCCTTGCGAGCAGTGGCGCCGTCGGCATTGGCCTGTTCCTGGCGCTGATGGGGCTGGTGCTTGGCGCAGCCGGGCCCGTCAACAACGCCATGTGGGCGGAGATTTATGGCACCCGCTACCTGGGGGAGATCAAGGCGCTCGCGACCTCGCTTCTGGTGCTCTCAACGGCCCTGGCGCCCTATCTTCTGGGGCTTCTCTTGGATGCAGGCGTCGCGTTTGACACGCTACTTATAGCGGGCATCGTCCACAGCCTACTGGGCAGTCTACTGGTTTTACCGGTGGCACTGGGCCAAGAGGCGAGACCTGGGCCCTAAAGCCGGTTTTGCTCGCGCAGGTAGGCGATGCTTTCCTTCACCGACTGCTCAAGCGGTACTTCTCGGTATCCCAGTTCCCTGACAGCCTTCTCGCATGAGGCTTCAACAGTCTCGCTGGCGAAATAGGCTTCTTCCGGCGTGATCATCGGACGTTTGCCGGTGATGGCAGACACAATCGACAAGAGGCGTGACAGGATGGTCAGCACAAAAGCTGGCGTGGGATTGCCGGGTGCTGGTTTTCCGAGCTCCGCTGCGGCGAGCGAAAGGAACTCATGCATGGTCGCGTATGGTCCGCCCAGAATATAGTTTCCCCCCGTTTGGCCTTTGGTGTAGGCCGCGACCACCGCTTCCGCGACAGCGCGCCCATTGGCGAAGTTACCTGCGCCTGGCGGCACGCCCGGCAGCGCTTCTTCATTCATCATCTGGATCATGCGTGACCAGTTATGGTCGTCGTAGCGGCCAACAATGTGGGTCGGGTTCAGGATAACGGCGTCAATGCCGCGACTGACCGCATCGAGGACGCGTCGTTCCGCGATGGCCTTGGTGCGGGCGTATGACACCCAGCTGTATATGCCTTTTCGCTCGCTTGCCTCTGTCACGATGTCCTTATGGATGCCGTACACCGATGTCGAGGATACATGGACGAAGCGGTCCGCTTTCAATTCCTGGCACAGTTGCAGCATGGATTCTGTGCCGCCGATATTGATGGCCTCCTGTTGGGCTGCATCCTTCTTCCAGGTGCTGGTGTCGGCGGCGACATGGAAGATGCAGTTGATGCCGCCCGGCAGCTTGTCCTTGCAGGCGGTCACATGCAGGAGGTCTCCCTGAATGAAAGTGACGCCGTCACCAACCAATTTGCGGGCACGATCCTCGTTGCGAACCAGCGCGTAGATGGTCCACCCCTGTTCACGCAAGACGTCAACGATATGCCGTCCCAGGAATCCAGTGGCGCCGGTAATGAATGCTGCAGGCATGGTTATTCCCCCTGTAAGGCCGTTGAAGACTTGTCTTTTTGCCGCTCAAAGGCTAAGTGACTGGCCAAATACCCCGATTACCGAAGGACTATGGCCCTGATGCAGACTTTTGGCAAACATACTCTCCGACTGGCGGCGCAACTCCTCCTGATCAGCACGCTTTTGACCCCCGCGGCCCTTGCGGACGGGTCAAAGGGCTATGACAAACTGCTCGCCACGGCTGTCACCAGTGATGACAAAGCGACCTTTGACGTGATCCTGCAGACGGCGCTGGCCACTTGGCCCTCTGACCGGGAAGCCATCCTCGCGCTGGCCAAGGGGCTGAAGGCTGAATGGATGGAACCCGCGCAAATCCAGGAAGTGGAAGAAGCGGAGGCGCGCAAGGTTGCAGCTGAAGAGGCATCGAAGGCGCGGGGCATGATCTATTATCTGGATCCGGCTTTGTGGAACGGCCAGGCGGAACTGGGCGCCACATCCTCCACGGGTGACTCGGACGAACAGTCGATTTCCGTGGGGCTTAGCTTTCACCGGGACTTTGGCACGCGTTGGTCTCACGATCTGGATCTGAACTTTGATTTCGGCCGCAACAGCGGCGAGACCACCCGTCAGCGTTTTGTGACCAAATATGAAGCGATCTGGCGCCCCTGGAAGGGGCTCTACGCGGTGAACTATACAGAGCTCGAGCTGGACAGATTCTCAGGCTATGATTACCGCGTGATCGAGAACATCGGTATTGGTCACCAGTTCCTGGACACCAAGCGCCAGAAGCTCAGGGTTGAAGGCGGCCCGGGTGTCCGGATCAGCCGGTTTGAGGCTACCTTCGATGAGTTCGGCGCCCTGCTGTCGCCAACCATGACCGAAACCGAGTTCCTTGGCCGTGTATCAACCACCTATGAGCTGAAGCTGACAGATTCTGTCACCTTCAAGGACCGTGCGTCCGTTCTGGTTGGCGTTGACATGACCACGGTTGAGAACTGGATGGAACTGACAGCGCGTATCAATGCGCATCTGGCGGCGCGCATGTCTTTTGAAGTTCAGTATGAATCGGCCCCACCAGTAGGTACCGCAGCGTGGGATACCATCACCCGCGCGGCGCTGGTTTACGATTTCTAGAAACCGGGTCTAGTTGCCGGTCAGGTGGCACACCACGCGGCGGTTGTGCCCCATGCGCCGGTGCTCCAAGACATAGATGCCCTGCCAGGTTCCAAGCGCGGGGCGGCCATCCATCACCGGGATGCTTAGCGATACATCTGTGA